>JBNJHJ010000236.1:0-2508 GCA_051748365.1 Campylobacterota bacterium | reverse complement strand
TTTGACACGGATGCAGCACAACTTGATGCAAGTAAATTAGCTCAAGATAAGCTCAATGTCTTTTACTGCAATACGGGGATGACATCAACTGATGCATACAACTCGTTAAGCAAAGAGGATAAGCAAAAAGCACTCTATCTTGATGCAACGGTTGAATGTGAAGGAACCGATTGTGAAGTAGAGGCTAACCAAGACCTTTCAGACTTACTATAATAATACCAAGCAAAGCGGGAAAATCCTGCTTTGCTCTTTGGCAATTGCCGCTTTTAACTTCTACAATACACTCAAATCAAACAGTTTATTGACCTAAAACTTTTACTATCATCGTATGCTTGCCGTCTTTATACTTGATACCAAAGATATCACTATGCTTTTTAAAGATCTCTCCCCACGTATTAGCTCCGAAGTTTTTCGCATGATAGGAAGCATTTTTATTCTTGAGGTAGTTGCCGATTTGTGAAACTAACGCATAGCCGTTTTCATCTTTTGTTTTTGCAATACCGTCTTTTAAAATTGATATCAGTGCAGAATCGTCTTTTGACGTATCATCTTGTGTTTCTATAGGCAGTTGGATAAAGGTAGAGTACGCATTACGAAGTGAATCGGGAGTTTTTTCTTCGCCAAAGCCCAGCACTTCAAACGCTTTTGCTTTTATCTCGATGGCTAAGGTCGTAAAATCACTATCACTTGAAACCAAAGCGATCGAATCGACCTTCGCTTCGCTTAATGCATTCATCACATCAATAACAATTTGAATATCTGAAGCGTTTTTACCTTGGATATTTGCATTGGTTTGGATCGGTTTGATCGCGTATTTATTCAGCAGCTCATACCATGCCCTGTGATGCTTTGAGCTCCAATCACGGTACGCTTGTTTGATAATAACATCTCCGTAATTTGCCAACTCGTCAAAGATATCATCGATATATTTAGCACTGATATTTTCACAATCAAAAAATACGGCAATTTTTTTATTTAAATTCATTTTCTATCCTCATGTAATCTTGCGTTATGATACCATTTTTTCAAATTTTTGTCGTTAAATTAAATGAAGTTAGAAAGAAAAAGAGCTTGCGACTAAAGAGCGCAATGCCCTTTAGTCACTCAAGCTTAATGATCTACAGCACCTTCGGCACCGATACCTGTTTGACAACGGATATCTTGTGCTTCGAACGCTTCTCGATCAAGTTTTGCTTGGTCGCTTTTATCTGTGATTGAAAAGATATAGATAGAAGCAAACGCTACAACGATACTAAAAAGTGCCGGGTATTTATATGGAAAGATCGCTTCGGCGTTTCCAAATACATCTACCCATACAACCGGTCCTAAGATCACTAAGATAACAGCCGTGGCTAACCCTAAGCTTCCACCGATAACGGCACCTCTTGTGGTAAGCTGCTTCCAAAAGATCGAAAGAAATAGAATCGGAAAGTTCGCACTTGCAGCAATAGCAAAAGCAAGCCCTACCATAAAGGCGATATTTTGATTTTCAAATGCAATCCCTAACAAGATCGCAACGATACCGATACCGATCGTTGCGTATTTTGAAACGCGCATCTCTGTTTTTTCATCCACGTTGCCCGCAGCGATAACATTAGAATACAGATCATGTGAAATCGCACTTGCCCCTGCTAGAGTCAATCCCGAAACAACGGCTAAGATCGTAGCAAATGCCACCGCACTAATAAAGCCTAAGAACAGATCGCCCCCTACAGCATGTGCTAAATGCACTGCAGCCATATTATCACCGCCAAACAGATCGCCTACGGCATCAAAATAGGCAGGATTGGTTGAAACAAGTACGATCGCTCCAAACCCGATAATGAAAGTAAGGATATAAAAATACCCGATAAACCCTGTTGCGACAAATACCGATTTACGCGCCTCTTTAGCATCAGCTACGGTAAAAAATCGCATCAAAATGTGCGGTAGACCCGCTACACCAAACATCAAAGCCATCCCCAGTGAGATCGCAGAAATCGGATCGCTTACAAGACCGCCCGGGCTCATTATCTCAATACCGTTTGCGTGTGCATCAACGGCTCCTTGAAACAGATCTGCGGGGTTGAAATTGTAATACGCAAGCACCGCTAATGCCATAAAAGTTGCCCCTGAAAGCAAAAGTACGGCTTTGATCACCTGTACCCATGTAGTAGCAAGCATACCGCCGACAGTGACATACGAAATCATCAAAATCCCTACAACTACTACCGCTAATTCATACGGCAATCCAAAAAGAATTTGAATCAACTTTCCTGAACCCACCATCTGCGCAATAAGATATAAAAGTACCACGGCAATAGAACCAAATGCTGCAAGCGTTCGAATAGGCTTTTGTCGCAAGCGATACGAAGCCACATCGGCAAAGGTGTATTTACCCAAGTTTCGCAACTGCTCTGAGATCAAAAACAAAACAATCGGCCACCCGACTAAAAACCCGATAGAGTAGATAAGCCCGTCATACCCTTGCAGGTATACAAGACCGCTGATCCCTAAAAAAGAAGCTGC
>JBNJHJ010000235.1:0-2541 GCA_051748365.1 Campylobacterota bacterium | reverse complement strand
AGCGTGTAGCCCTCATATCCTACTGCTGCGTTAGTAGGAACGACTTTTTTATTGATATTGACAAATGTTCCTTCTTGTTGATTGAGTGCAGGCATATCTAGATCACCCTCACCCGTAGCACTGAGGACAAAATCACCCGTTTGGTTGTAACCAACGGTGTATCCGCTTGCTTTTTCATCCAGATCACAGATCAAGCTTACACCCAAAGAGTTTGTTTTTGGTGGGATGACAACAACGTTGAAATCGGTATATTTCTCTACCGTTGCCGCAAGCTGTGCCAACTTTTCATACTCGGGATTAAAGATTAGGTCTTCCCCTAAAATAAGTGAAAAGTTCTCTTTTTTCTTCAGTGCCTTTTCTAAGTCCGCTTCAAAACTATCAGCTGCTCCTACAATCTCTAAAAGACGGTTTTTTGTAACCGTGACCTCTTTTTCAATCTTTTTAGGAACAAGTTTTTTGCTCTCTTTCAATTCCCGTTTTTCTTCGCCCGTCTCAGGATCAGTCGTTACCTCTTCGGCAGTTTCGATGATCTCTTCTTTGATCGTTTCGGTAACTATCTCTTTGCTGTCATACTTAAACCCGTCTAAAAAGTTTTGCAACTCACTAGGCAACTCTTTTGCAAAAAGATCTAAGATAAGATAAAGCACCGCATCTTCATTGCCTACTCCGTGATTTACCTGCAACACGTTTTTTCCAAAACTCTCTACCATCTTATCGGCAACCGGGTGGAAATAGATCCCTGCACCTTTGTTCAGCTTCTGGACATTGTTAAACGCGTACCGACTGTTTGGAGAATCACTGCGTAAAAATGAGCCGACACTAATGACAAAATCACTATTAAATACCGATTTCAAATCACCGCTGTAAAGATTTTTGCCGCTAACTAGAGCGTAGCTTTGCATAAAATCTCCAAAACGTTTTGCATCACTGTTGACGAGTTTTACCCCCAAATTTTCTTTAAGCTGTTGTAAAATGTACGCCTCTTCATTGGTTATAAAGCTGTCAAATACGATCGTTTCGCATTTTTTAAACGCTTCTAACGCCTTTTCAAACTGTGCACTATCCTTTGTAGCTTTATTTTCAAAATCATACCCAAAACGTCCTGCTCCACAGAGACTGACATAGTGAAACTCATTGGTCACACGGTAGATTTTTTGATCACTATTTGCAATATCGGTGTGTTTGACTTCATAATTAAGCTGACATCCGACACTACAATGCGCACATGTTGCGGGGACTTTGCTCAGTTCCCATGCATTGCTTTTGTATTGAAAATCACGACTGACTATCGCTCCTGTAGGGCATACGCTGATACATTCACCGCAATCGGCACAATCGGTAGTCTCGCCGTTACTTGGAGCGATGATCGATTTTTGCAACTTATTCCACATCGCATATGCATCTTTTGGCATCTGCTCTTTTAACTCTTTTGGCAGTGCATCACCGCCTCTTTTTGTGGTTTTGAGTGCTGCTTCACCGATCATATCTTTACACACGGTCGTACACCGCTCACAGACGATACACAATCCCGCATCATAGTGTAATACATCACTCCAGTCTTTGACCTCTCGCTTTGTATCGGCGATGGCGTATTCTTGCGTGTCAACCTCTTGATAGAGTGAGTAGTTTTGCAATTCACACTCACCGCTTTTGTCACACACCCCACATTGCAACGGGTGGTTTACGTCATACACTTGCATAATCGCTTTTCGCTCAGCTGCAATTTCGTCATTGTTTGTTATGACATCCATTCCGTCTTTTGCTTTAACGTTACATGAATACACTCTTTTACCATCAGCTTCGACTAAGCATATACGACAAGCAAGCGTCGGTGAACATCTTGTTAAATAGCAAAGAGCAGGAATAAATATATTATTTGCTCTTGCTATGTTTAAGATGTACTCACCCTCTTGTGCTACACACTCTATTCCATCAATTTTTATCTTTATCTCATTACTCATCACTTGCTCTCTCTACATTAATATTTACTTTGTTAAATCTATAAATAGAAGATAGCATATCGCCACTTAATCCATCACCAAATGTAGGATTAATCCCTATCACACCTTTTAAGTTTGTATCAATCTTAAACACCTTTGAAAACTTTTTGCCGCCGACTTCAAAGGAGACTCTATCACCGTCTTGAACTTTAGCTGCTACGGCAAACTGTTGTGAACCTCTTAAGCAGTTTTGGCTCTGTAAATTTTTTGATTTTGCGCTTAGGGAGTTAACCTGATCAGCAGGGTTACAATTATAGATAACTGCTCCATTGTATTCAGGCAACTCTTCTACATCTTCAAGTGCAAAAGAGGTTTCTAAATCCACACACTCCAAACAGTACCCGTTTAAAAGTGCATCAAATTCGATCTCTTTGTATCCACTACTTTTTGGCAACAGTTTTGTATTATCGATCGTGTACTCCATCGATACACCCAAAGCGTTGGCAAAATCACTCAATTCATAACCGTTAAACTCCAGCGCGGCATTGGTGGGTACCACCATTTTGTCCAAAGTCGTAAATGTACCCTCTTGCTGCATCAT
>JBNJHJ010000234.1:0-2569 GCA_051748365.1 Campylobacterota bacterium | reverse complement strand
TACGCGTCAGTTGATAGCTCAAGAAAGCGGTTTAAGTGAAGATACTATTAAAAATTCCCAAGAGATGGTAAAAAAAAGATTTTTACACTCTAGTGCAAATATCCTCAATATCGATAAATTTTTCACAAAGATTTTACATGCATTTAGTTTTGAAGCGCACTTAGATCCAAACTTTCGCGTTAAATCCTCAATAGATAAAAGTGAGCTTTTTGAAAAATTTATCAAAAAATGTGATGATTTAGACCGGTTTATAACACTCTTAGAGGTGCAGGGAACAAAACCTTTGAATATATTTGATCTATTTAACACAATCTATGAAAATGAACCGCTACTTCCAAAAATTGACACCCGATACAATTATAAAAACTATGAAAAGGATGTGATTGAAGCGATGGATGCACTGCATCAAGAGATCCAAAACTGTAAAGTCGCTAGCAATAGTGTCAAAAAAGCCGTTTCCTACACCGATATAGATGATATTGCTAAAAAATCATTCTTACAAAAAGAAAGCCTTAGTGAACACAACTATTTTAAAAAATGCTACACTCCAAAACTCGATGAAGATTTCTTTCGATTAAAAGATGCGCTCAAAAGGTATACTGATGAAAAAGAGCGCTATATTTTAAGCAATCTATTCCATTTTTATCATCTTTACAAATCCCTGCGTTATGACAAGCATGCTTTACAGTTTAATGATATCACTTTGTATGTCTTAGAGTTGCTACAAGGAGTTGAGAGAGATTTTTTATACTTTCGTCTTGATTCAAGATACAAGCATATCTTAATCGATGAGTTTCAAGATACCTCTTTGATGCAATTTCAAATTTTTAAACCCCTTATTGATGAGATTACAAGTGGATACTCACTAGAAGAGTTGCGTAGCTTTTTCTATGTAGGTGATGTTAAACAATCGATCTACCGTTTTCGCGGTGGGCAAAAAGAGCTTTTTTATGAACTTGCACAACGCTATCCCATCCAGATGCGTCAAATGCGCTACAACTACAGAAGTAGTGCTAGTGTTGTCAACTTTGTCAATCAACACTTTACATTTTTAAAAGGCTTTATACCCCAAACGCCTGTGCATACAGGAGGTTATGTAGCAGTTAATCAATCTCAAGATGAGAAGCTGATTACAGATGTTATTAAGCAAACAAAACAGTTGTTGCAACTTGGGTATGACCCCAATGAAATAGCTGTTCTTACCTTTAAAAATAAAGATGCTCAAGAGATTGAATATGCACTGCGTACAAGTGGGGTAAAAGTCGTCACTGAGAGTTCGGTAAAACTTATCCATAACCCGAAAGTTGCAGCACTTATATGCGGTTTACGCTACCTTGTATACAAGCAGCAGATCGATAAAGAGGTGTTTTTATTTTATTGCAACAGTGATGACAAGCAGATCAACTATAACTTTAAAATCACCGATACACCATTAAAGGTTTTACAAACACTTATCCAAAAATACAACTTTTTTGACGGTGACACTAATATTATACTGCTTCTTCAATTGGCACAACAATACTCAGATATAATCGAGTTTTTGGAAGATGATATCGATGAGTTGCAAACCAATAGCTCGATCAACGGTGTCAAGGTAATGACAGTACACAAATCAAAGGGACTAGAGTTTACAAATACCATTTTAGTTGACAGCCTCAGTGCAGATAGTAATCGATCGTCTAAGCTTATCTTGCAAACACAAGATATTGCCATAGAAAATATCTATGTCAATTTTAGTAAACGAGAAAACTTTGATAGTAATTTTGCACAGGTAAAAAAGAGAGAAAAAGAGTTGTCATCTCAGGATTTAGCTCATACTCTCTACGTCGCTCTTACAAGAGCAAAAACAAATATGTTTATCAATTTCAGGGAAAAATCCTCTAAGTTTGCAATGCTAAATCTTACGCCAACGACCATAGGATCGCTAGAAAGATCAGATAAAAAACATTATTCTTATGAAAGTAATGCAAAAAAAATAGTTTTAAAACAGATAACGCAACAACAGGTTCATACACAATCTGATGATAAAACATATGATTATGAAGCTACTCTTTATGGAACAGCATTACACTACACACTTGAACAGTTAGAACATTTTAGTCTATCAAAGCTTGAAGACGCATTGCAAAGTTGCAAAAACCGCTTTGGTGAGAGTGTAGATATCCATTCAATAAAAAATAGAATAAAACTCCTGCTTAACAATGAGCTCTTTTGTGATCTTATAAGGGGGAAAATAATTAAAGAAAAACAGATATTGACAGCTGATACGTTGAAACAATTAGATCTATTGATACAAAAAGAGGACAAATATATTATAATTGATTATAAAACTTCAGAAAAATCGAAAATAAAGCACAAGCAACAGGTTCAAGAGTATATACAGATCATGCAAGAGTTATCTTCGTATGAATGTGAAGGTTATATCTGCTATCTATTAAAAGATTCATGCAGTGTAGAAAAAATATAAAGTAATTAAGATATTTTTTATAAAATTTAGAAATGTTTGATTGAATTGGATAATGGGGAGTATGGTATGAGTATATTCTCAAAGTGGCATCGACCTACTTTT
>JBNJHJ010000233.1:0-2578 GCA_051748365.1 Campylobacterota bacterium | reverse complement strand
CGATACGATAGGGGTTCTTGATAAAGAGTCCAATCTTATCACCAAACTCAGCGTAGAACAAACCAATGCACTCATTGAGGACAAAACCATCCACGGCGGTATGGTGCCAAAGGTCAATGCGTGTTTAGAAGCGGTCAAAGGCGGGGTAAAAAAAGCACACATCATCGATGGTCGTGTGGAGCACTCATTGCTGCTTGAGATACTCACAAGTGAGGGGATAGGCACCTGCTTTGAGTAATGAAGCAGTGTGAAATTGACTTTTTTAATAAATTTAACTATAATTTCCAAACTACTTAAGAGCAGTTATATCTTTGGATAAAACCAAAATTTCAAGCTTTTGATACTGCGTCGTGACTACAAATTAAAAAACAAGAAGGCAATATGAACAATACAAAGAAAAAATCAAGAACACATATACCGGTAGAGGGTTATACGGTAGAGGACTTGCAAACAAAGACATTGGATGAATTGGTAGAGATCGCTAAAGATATCGATGTAGAAAATCCAAACGATTACAAGCGTCAAGATTTGATGTTTGAGATATTAAAGTCTCAAACCTCTCAAGGCGGATTTATTCTCTTTACGGGTATTTTAGAGATCACTGATAACGGGTTTGGGTTTTTGCGCTCTATTGACGGAAACTTTTCAAACAGTGAAAACGATTCTTATGTTTCTGCTACACAGATTCGTAAATTCGGGCTTCGTGAGGGAGACATTATCACCGGTCAGGTGCGCCCGCCTAAAGATAAAGAACGCTACTACGCGCTTTTGAAGATCGAAGCGATCAATTACCTCTCTCCCGATGAGAGCAAAAAAAGACCTCTTTTTGATAACTTAACCCCACTGTATGCCAATGAAAAGATCACGCTTTCGTATGATCCGATGAAGCTAACAGGACGTGTTCTTGATATGTTTACTCCTATTGGAAAGGGACAAAGAGCGCTTGTTGTCGCACCTCCTAGAACGGGGAAAACGGAACTTTTAAAATCGATCGCGCATGGGATTAGTCACAACCATGCCGATATCGAACTGATGGTACTGCTTGTCGATGAGCGTCCCGAAGAGGTAACGGATATGCGAAGATCGGTTAAGGGTGAAGTGTACAGCTCAACTTTTGATATGCCTGCACACAATCACGTGCGAGTTGCCGAGATCGTGATCGAAAAAGCAAAAAGACGGGTTGAAGCGGGCAAAGATGTGGTGATCTTGCTTGATTCTATCACCCGTTTAGCACGAGCGTACAATACCGTCACGCCAAGCAGCGGAAAAGTGCTGAGCGGGGGTGTGGATGCAAACGCACTACACAAACCAAAGCGATTTTTCGGTGCAGCACGTAATATCGAAAACGGCGGGAGTTTGACTATCATCTCAACAGCCCTCATTGACACAGGCTCAAAGATGGATGAGGTGATCTTTGAAGAGTTTAAAGGAACGGGTAATAGCGAAGTGGTGTTAAGCCGTGATATCTCAAATAGAAGAATCTACCCCGCTATCGATATCATGCAATCAGCAACACGTAAAGAAGAGCTATTGATGAGCCCTGATAACTTACAAAAGATATGGGCACTGCGTAATGCGATGAATGGAATGAATGAGGTAGAAGCGTTGAAGTTTTTGTATACAAAATTGCAAAAAACAAAAGATAATGATGAATTTTTAAGTATTATGAATGATGGAGCATAAGGAGTTTAGAATGCAAAAAGTATTTGGAGCGATGACGGCACTGATTACACCGTTTAAAAACGGAAAACTTGATGAGCAAAGTTATGAAAAACTGATCAAAAGACAGATAAAAAACGGCATTGACGCAGTGGTTCCTGTGGGAACGACGGGTGAAAGTACGACGCTGAGCATGGATGAGCATAAAAGATGTATTGAAATTGCAGCCACTACGTGCAAAGGCAGCAACGTAAAAGTTTTAGCAGGAGCCGGAGCTAACGCTACGGCTGAAGCGGTAGAGTTGGCAAAACACGCACAAGCAAGCGGAGCTGATGCGATCTTGAGTGTGACGCCGTATTACAATAAAACATCACAAAGAGGCTTGTATGAACACTACAAAGCGATTGCCCAAAGTGTAGAGATCGGTGTGATGCTCTATAATGTACCGGGGCGCACGGGAGTGGATCTTGTTCCTGATACGGTGTGTAAACTGTTTGATGAGTTTGCTAATATCTACGGAATCAAAGAAGCAACGGGAAGCATGGAGCGAAGCGTAGATTTGCTAGCGCGTCGTGAAGAGTTATGTTTAGTAAGCGGTGAAGACAGTATCAACTATCCGCTTATGGCAAACGGCGGCAGCGGTATTATCTCTGTGACGGCAAACTTGCTTCCAAATATGAGTGCAGAGTTAGTTCATGAAGCGCTCAAAGGCAACTGGAAAAAGAGTAAAAAGATCAACGATGAACTTTATCCGATCAATAAAGCGATGTTTTGTGAAAGTAACCCGATTCCTATAAAAGCGGCGATGTATCTTGCAGGCTTGATCGATACGCTTGAATACCGTTTGCCGCTAGTTCCGCCAAGTAGTGAGAATATGAAAAAGATTGAACTCAGTCTTGAAAAATACACAATACCAAAA
>JBNJHJ010000232.1:0-2628 GCA_051748365.1 Campylobacterota bacterium | reverse complement strand
CATCGATGCAAACTTTCAAAAGTTTGACTTTTCTTTAGAGGGGATGCAGCAATATATCGATTCTAAAAACAATCCAAAAGCCGGCGGATACACCGATCCTTCGGTGCTTAGCCAGTTAAATGCGTTTTTTGACGCGTTTAAACAAAGCTATGAAAACAAAGATATTCCAAAAAGTGCACACGTCAGCAGTGATGATATGGACGCCGCTACAAAAGCGATGCTTGAACAGCTACTGAGCAAAGGAGCTCTGAAGTTTTTGCAAGATTTTAACACCCAAAAGATAGAGGAACTTCTTGAAGAAAAAAGAAAAGAATTAGAAGCCAAATACTCTAAAGAGGAGTTAAATGATGCATCAGTGCAAGCTGATATCGAAAAGGAGCTCAGTGAATACAAAAAGGAGCTTTTAGAAATGATTGCAACCAAAGACGGCGAGAGTGACAAAACGCTCAATCCCTATACGCTCAAAGATTTGCTGCATATAAAAGGAGCAAAAGAGGGGGTATAAAGCCCCTTTAAAATATAATTTTGTTACAATATGTAATCTGAACAAAGTGGTAGAGTTTATTTATTATTTTTTATTATAGTTTTATATAAATTCCGTTACAATACTTATGAAAGCTTTAAAAATCGCACAGGAGAAGTTATGAAAAAAGTTACAAAACTAGCAATGGCTGCACTACTAGGACTTGGTGTTGCATCAACTCAAGCAGTGGCAGATCCGGATATCGGGCAAAAAGTGTACTCTCAAATGTTTGCAGACCCATGTGGTATGACAGGAACAAAATTTGCAGCAGCACATACGCAAATTGAGTGGGAAGATATCTTTGCAGACGGTTTGTTTGAAGAAACAATGATCGATCTTTGCGGCGGTAATGTAGATGCTGTTCCCGAAAAATTCCAACAGCACCTTTATGATTTTGCTCACAAATATGCAAGTGACAGCGGTAACGTACCATCTTGCTAAAACAGTGTAACTATTAACGGGGATCTTTTCCCGTTAATATCTTTTTATGAAATACCTTTTATTTTTATTTTTTCCCCTCTTTTTATTTTCCCATACCTTTAGCGTTGCTTCTTATAATGTATACAACCTTTTTGACAGCTATTATGACGGCAGTGAGTACAGCAGCTTCACGCCAAAACATTGGTCACACAAAGAGTATTTACAAAAAAAACAGCGTATTGCAAAGGTTTTACAAGATCTTGATGCCGATATCGTCGCCTTGCAAGAGATAGAGAATAAAAATGTACTTCAAGACCTTTTAAAGCATTTGCCACGCTATAAGTACTTTGCCATCACTACCAAAAAGGAAGCGGCAATCTCGGTAGCGCTTATTTCAAAATATCCTATTATCAAAACTAGCGCAATAGAGGTACAGGGTGCTTCTCGCAACATATTACAAACGGTAGTAGATATAAAAGGGTATCCGTTAGCACTCTATACCAACCACTGGCGCTCACTGAATGCCAAAGAATCCCACCGCATCGCTTATGCCAAGGCGCTGATGGAGCATCTGCAAGATAGTACTTACAAAGAGTATATTTTGCTAGGGGATTTTAACTCCAACTACAACCGCTACCTTTACACGCAAGCGCCCGTTGCGATCAACCATACGCTTGGGACGATTAGGGGGCAAAGCTTGGTCTATCTACATGACCTTTTACCGGGGTTTCACACAAATCTTTGGCTGCAAAAACCTCTCAAGCAGCGTATGAGCTATCGCTATAGAGGCAGAAACAATACGCTTGATGCTTTTATCATCCCCTATACAATGATAGATTCAAAAGGCATTGATTATGTCAATAACTCCTTTAGCGTGTTTAAACCCTCCTACCTGTACGATAACACGATCAATAGAAACTACAGTGATCATCTGCCTATCAAAGCTAGCTTTAGTACAGATCCTTTTAAAAGCGATCCTTTGCCCCGCTACAAAGAGGTAGCAATACAAGATCTTTATACAAAAGATACTCTAACTTCTCCTAAGATAATCGATGCTACCGTAACCTATAAAGATAGATACGGCGCAACAATAAAAGATGCTAGCGCAGCGATCTATATCTTTATGCCAAATATCACCTTAACGGTAGGAAAACGCTATAGATTACTTGTCAATAAACTAGGGTCTTATCATAGTTTACAACAGATACGCAAATTTGAAATTTTTGAAGAGTCAGGCAGTGCAACAGATCTCTATCTCGATGCTACGGGCAAAGATTTAAACGACAAAAGGTATGTCAGCCAAGTGATCGCTTCTATCAGCGGACGATATAACAATAACCAATTTCATTACGGTGATAAAAAGATTTCTATCTACTTTCAAGACAAAGCGAAAAAACCGCAAAACGGTACAAAAATCCGTTTAAAAAATGTTAGAATATCTATTTACAAGAACAGTGTGCAACTCCTCGTTAGTGACACGACAAAGGTGGAAAAAATCTAATGTTTATGGCTTTAATCGTTATAATAGGAGCAGTGGTATTTTATTTTGAACAAAAAAACAAAAAATCCTATCAACGCGTATTTGATGATTTTTTTGATAAAATTTCACACAAAAGCAGTATCAAAAAGGAGCAAAAACTCTTTTTAGCGATGCAGATGCTAGAGAAAAACGGGTACACAACATC
>JBNJHJ010000231.1:0-2641 GCA_051748365.1 Campylobacterota bacterium | reverse complement strand
ATAAATCCAAAGATGAGTTGCAGTGAAAAAATCGTTGAAGTGAGTAAAAATAAAAACCAGTTTGAGGGTTGATCATACCCCATAAAGTTGTGTGAGAATCCAAAAGTGATACGGATAAACGTGATTCCAAGTACCGTCAAGATAGGGATCATAACCCAAAGACTCACGCTTGCTTCTTCACCTACGCCTTTTTCTAAAATATCACGAAGGGCTAAAACAATCTTTACAAGTGCTAAAGTAACCGAGATAACGGCAAAAAACACAGCGCCGAATATTCCAATAGCAGATACAATCATGTTTTGACTCATGGCCCCGGGTGCTGCAAAGCCTACAGCGATCATAGAAAATGCAAATATTGCTATGAGTTGTGAAAAGTTGTTGTTGGCACTATAATCAAAATCACCGTTTACAATGATGCGTGTAAAGTATTCTGCATATATTTTAAGACCGTAGATCCCGACGCCTAAAAATCCAAGCAACGCCATGGGTAGCATATATTCAATAATGCTCCAAAGTCCTGGAACAAAGGTTGCACCAAGAACAAACATTACATTTATCGCCATTGAATAGGTAAGCGGAATTGCCATGAGTGAAACTTCAGCATTGGAGGTTTTAAGTTTAACAAATGCATCAGTTTGTTTGTAGAGGTTGTACTCTTTGATATTCCAAATAAGCAGTTCGATATGCTTATACGCAAAAAATACGATCGCAACAAATGCAAGAATGACTAAAAATGATATAATGTTCGCTTTTGCAATGAGTGCAAAGAGGTGATCGGCCGTAACCATCGCCGTACCGGGATGTGGGATGAGGAAATTGAGATACATAAAAAATGATACCGTCAAGCCGCCTGCTCCAAGTGCGGCTAGAAAGTACATCGGATTGTATTTTTCCTTTAAGTTGGTAACTTTTGCCATTTTTTTTCCTTTTTATGCAAAGTTTCAGAGAATTTTATGTAAACTAAGTTGACATTTTAATAGAACAAAGACATTTTGTCAAGGAGTGGGTGTGAAGTGTAATGACATGGATATTAAATTTTTACTGTTAAATAAACTCAGTATTATTGAAGATCTATCGCTAGAACAAGCAAAACAGTATGGCTATGAAGATAAAGATATTATCTCAAGTTCTAAAATCTTAGCCTTTGTCGATAACGGCGTGGTGACGATCTCTTCGATTGCTAAAAAGATCGGCATCAGCCGTCAAGCGGTGCATAAGGTAGTAAAAAATTTAGCGGATAAGGGATTTTTGATCTTAGCGCATGAGATGAATAAAAGAGATAAACAGATTCAGATGACGCAAAAAGGACAAGAGCTACTAGTGTGTCGTCAAGAGGTGATGCAAAAAGTAGAAGATCGTATTGCGCAAAATATCGGGGAAGAGGAGTTTTGTAAATTAAAAAAACTGTTGCAAATGAGTTGGGATTAAGAGAGTTTTGTAGCGGTGATAAAAAGATAATCTTTTCCCGTTATCGTTACTCGAAAGCCCCTTTGTTGTAAGAAACGTTTGGCAAAGGTGATATCTTTACAAACCAGTGAAAGTTCACTATAGGCGTAATGGGGAGCTTTTGCACCGTACACCATTTCCCCGTCAATCCATCTACAGTTTGGAAATCCCAAAATGATCGCGCCTTTTGGTGCGAGTAACTCTTTGGCTAGATAGCGTAAAACGCTATCATAATCGATTGAGGGAGTTTGCAGTGTACCAATTGAGATAATAAGATCAAAAGGGGGCAGTTGTAACTGCTCTAGATGATTTATATCATGGCAATAGGTTTGCAAGCTGCTATAGCGATTTTGTGCAAGCTCAAGAGCTGAGCGTGAAATATCGATTCCTACTATTTTTTTCTCTTTAAACTGCTTTTTTACTAACTGTTCAATTCCGTAAAGTTCGTTGCCGCTATTGAGTCCAAGATTTAAAATATCTTTTCTTTGCGTGATTTTGACTGCTTTGAGTGCTTGTAAATAGTATAGATAGAAGCCTGCTTCGTTGTTCTTATCGATCTTGGCAAACTCTGAATCACTGCCATATTTGTTGCAAGAATCGCTATTATTGTGAAATGAGCGTGCAGGATTAAGTTTTGTATAGCGTACGATGATAAGATCGTTTTTTATAACGGGAGTGTGAAAACGCATATGAAAAAACTGTGCGATATCGAGCAAACTTTTATAACTGTGGTATCTATAATCGCCGTTTGTAAGGTGTTGTATTTGTCCGCTATAGTTTTGTGCTCCAAGGTCTGGATTTAGCAGTGCAAATTCGATTGCTTCTTTTTCACGGTGCTGTATGATATAATCAACAATCTGCCCAAGTGATTCTGTCGTAAAAATTTTCATTGGTTATTGTATCAAAAAAAGTATGGCCGCATTATAAAAGGTATTGTTTTTTCACAACTGTTTTGATTGCTGCAAGAGGATTTGGAGTTTATGATAGTCTCTTTTATCAATGCCACGGATTGGTCTTTATGCACTCGTTTTTTATTAAAATGGGCCATGCAGTGCGTGCAGCCTTTTTCATCGCTACAGTAGTTGCAGTTAGAGTAGATGATAATATTTTTTTCTGAGGAGGTGTGCAGAATATGTTGCAATATCGATAAACCCGCTTGCATCATCTATGATCATGATATGCAAGCGGGTTTATC
>JBNJHJ010000230.1:0-2655 GCA_051748365.1 Campylobacterota bacterium | reverse complement strand
TCGAACTCGGGACCGCTCGGTTATGAGCCGAGTGCTCTAACCAACTGAGCTAAAGACCCACACTTGCGGTAACTAAAGATATTTTAGTCGGTGGAATTATACAGAAAATGAAATCGAAAAGCAAGTAAATTTTGTAAAATGCCAAAAATTATTAAAAAGTTTAAAAAGCTGCTTCCTCCGTAGCTAAACATCGGTAGCGGTAATCCTACAACAGGGGCTAGTCCGATAGTCATGGCGATATTTACACTCATATACAAAAATATCATCAATGCTAAGCCTGCAGCGATGACACGCAGAAAATAATCTTTTTGTGCTTGCAGGGAGATAAGCATCAGATGCAGTATCAAAAAGGCATAAATACTCAGTAGTATAACAGCACCGATAAATCCAAAACGCTCCACAAGATAAGAAAAGATAAAATCACTTGAAGCGATCGGTAAAAATTTCAAATGCGTTTGGGTCGAGGATTCTTTTTCTTGACCGCTTATACCGCCGCTTCCGATAGCTATGATAGATTGTTGTACGTGGTAACTAGGTTTTTCACTGATAAAATCCGTAATTCTTTGCTTTTGATAATCTTTGAGGCCATGATACAAAAGGGGTGAGGCTAAACTTAAAACGATCGCAATCCCTGCCCAGATGCGCCAGTTCACTCCCACAACAAACAAGATACCGTATCCGACAAACAGCAGAACAAGAGCCGTACCCAAATCAGGCTCTTTTGCAATCAGTAAAAAAGGCAGTAGTATAAAAAAAGAGAGTTTGCCAAACTGTTTGAGATTATAACCCCCTTTTGGCGGGGGATTAGCAGTGACGAGATAGGCTAGCATGAGCATATAGGCAGGCTTAAAAAGTTCAGAAGGTTGTAAAGTGATACTTGTAAAAGGGATCTCAAGCCAGCGTTTTGCTCCAAGCTTGGTAACTCCAAAAAATTCTACGGCAATGAGTAGCAAGATCATAAACCAGTAGATAAGCGGGATCAACCATTGATATTTTCGCCACGAGATAAAAAACGCTACAAAAAATCCAACGATCGCAACGCTGTAGTAGATGAGTTGTTTTTGGAAGAGATAATCATTGACCTCATACATCAAAAACATTGACCACCCAAAAAGCGGCAGCAGCAGCACAACTATCAAATAATCAAAATGTGATAAAATTCTTTTGTCAAATCGTAAGTATCTTTTCATAAAGCGTAGTATACATAAAAAAGGTTTAAATCAGTGATTGAAAAAGAGATAAAAGTTTTTAAAGCAACACAACAGATGCGGCTAGATAAGTTTTTGCAAGAAAAGTTGCATGAATCAAGAAATCAAGTAGCCCATTTGATCAGTGACGGATTGGTCGAGGTTGCTCATAAAAGAGTCACAAAAGCAGGTTTCAAACTCAAAGAAGAGATGGAAGTTACGGTAACACTGCTTGAAGCACAACCGATAAAACATCAGGTTGATTTTGATGTTGCTATCATCTATGAAGATGAGGACTTGCTTATAGTGAATAAACCAAGCGGATTAGTGGTACATCCCGCTCCAAGCGTAAAAGAGGCAACACTTGTAGATTGGCTCAAAGCCAAAGGGATCAACCTCTCAACGATCAACGGCAAAAACCGTCACGGGATTGTGCACCGCCTAGATAAAGAAACCAGCGGTGCCCTTGTCGTTGCAAAAAACAATGAAGCCCATCAGAAACTTTCGCAGCAGCTGCAGGACAAATCGATGGGTAGGTACTATTTAGCCGTAGTGGATATGGAGTTAAAAGAAAACTGTATAGTGGATAAAAAGATAGGAAGAAATCCCGCTAACCGCTTAAAAATGGCGGTAGTACAAAACGGAAAAGAGGCAAAAACGGCGTTTAAAAAGTTAACTCAAGCGACAAATAGCCGATATGAACTTATTGCAGCAAAGCTCTATACCGGACGAACACATCAGATACGGGTACATTTAAACTCGTTAAGTCGACATATTTTAGGGGATGTTTCATATGGTTTTAAGAGGGAGCATGCTAAAATAAGTAGAATTTTCTTGCATGCATACATTATGTATCTCAAACATCCTGTAAACGGGCAAAAGATGCACTTTATAGCCCCTTTGCCGGATGATTATACGCAGATTTTAGGAAAAAACTTTGATATGGAGAAAGTAAATGAAAAAATTCAGCCTCAATATATTATTGATAGCTTTACTTGTACTTTTGAGCGGGTGTACCGGTAAGGGGCCCAAGCCGATACAGGAGGTGGATGAAAATCTTCCGCCTGTAAAAAATATAAAAGTCATTGAAGATATGAGTTCAATCGGATTTGAATGGACTACGGTGTTAGACAGCAATATCGCAGGATATGTCATATACCGATCCAAGCCTTCACAAGAAGATAATAAACTTGACGTGATCGCAAAGGTAGATGATAAATATTCTAACCATTTTGTGGATTATGATCTTAAGCCAAATACAAAGTACCGCTACCGATTTGCCGTCTATACCGATGAGGGTACTCGAGGGCCGGGTAGCAAAACAATCACGGCACAAACGATGCCGATGGTAGAGCCTATCTCTTTTATTGAAGCTATAGACACGCTGCCTAGAAAATCAAAGATCATCTGGAGACCGCATAGTTCAAGAAGTGTAGCAAGCTATATAATAGAGCGCAAGGTAGCCGGT
>JBNJHJ010000229.1:0-2665 GCA_051748365.1 Campylobacterota bacterium | reverse complement strand
TTTTCACCGTCTAAAATCACATTGATAAACGTTTCATTCCCTCTATTCTTTTCTATATACTGTACAAACCGCTCCACAGCGACATCTGCATCAAGTTGACTAAACTCAAAGCCGATCATATCGCTTAACCGTTTATCTCTAAAGGCGATATTTACCCCTTCATAACTGTATCTTTTATACAACTCCCTACACCTACATGAGCGAAAAAGTATCTCTTCATCAGCCCCGATCCACTCGATACCGCGGCTTTTAAAAAGCTGCAACGCCTTTTGGCTTACGCCGCCTTCTGCAGGCCACAAGATAGTGGGGGTAAACCCAAAGATCGCTTCAAACTTTTGCAAACCTAGATCAAGCTGCACGGAAGCTAACTGTGATAGGTCACAGTGGGTTTGGGGTAATGTCGTGTGCGGATTTGCCTCAACCGCAGCGTTTTTATCAAGCAAAAGCGGCGTTATCGGGTGAAAATATGGAGTAGTTGCAAGCAGTATCTTTCCCTCATGATGCAATCTTTTATACAGCGGTATAATACCGCCTACAAAACTGCGCAAGTGCTGCAAAAGTGAAAGCTTTTGCTCTTGAGAAAAGTGAATGCCTTGTTCTATCAACTCTTTGACCACCCTATCTTGACGCAAACTTTCACCGCACCATGAAAGCAAAAAGAGCACTTGAGCATCCAAAAGCTCATTGGGGCTAAACCTACCTATTTTATGGTTGTGCGCTTTGTGCTTTTCATAAAGTTGATAATACCGCGGCAGCGGCTTGATCATATTTTCTTCATTAGCGCTAAAGATATAGCGATTGAGTAGATCTTTATCCCCTTCATGCAGCGCTGTGATCTCTTTTTCTATAGAGTGCAGCAACAGATCATTATCTGTATTATTAGCATAATCTTGCAACTGTTCTAAAAGCGAAGGCACAAGATTAAACGTAGCTTTGATACCGCATTTTGCTGCGATATTTGGAATATCGTAATAATCTTTGATCCCATGCAAAAACACCCATGGCATAAAGGTGGTATCTTTGATATCATCTTTATAGTAGGGTTGGTGCATATGCCATAAAAAGCTTAACTTTACCTGTTGCATCACTTACCAACTCTCAATCATATCTTTATACTGCGTAAACAGTTCGTTGGCTCTTTTTTCATCTTTTGCCTGCAGATAGATATTTAAAAACTCATCATACTGGCTAGGCACCATCAATATCCACTCTTTTTTACCCGTATAGATCTTCACCCCATCAGCTAGCGAGTGGTCTTTATCTTTGGCAAGTTCTAAAAACTTACGCATCACAAAGCCCTTTTTGCTGCTAGGACACGGGATGTTTTCTCCCTTAAAACAAAATTCGGGCAACTCTTTTTGCCAGTGAGAGAGCGGTTTTTCTACTTTTAGCAGCAGTTCTAAAAGCTTCAAATTAGCAAAAAGCGCATCGTGATTAAGCCCAAAATCGGTAAAACTAAAATGCCCGTCAGTTGTTGCAATAAGATCATACTCCTTAAGCTCATTGGCTTTTAAACTCTCAATCTTGCCGCGCGTGATATCAAGGTGTTTAAACTTTATAAAATCCGGCGCCCAAGCAGGCAAAAAGATTTTGTACTTTTTGTCGTTGAGTGAATCTAAAATACTCAGTACGATCAAAAGCAGTACATAATCAAAGATCGGCTCTCCTTTGTTGCTTACAGCTTGGATCTTTTGGCCGTTTGGATAGACTAAAAAGCCGCAATCAAACTCCATCACCTGTACGATTTTAGCGATATTTTGCTGCGATTGCTTGATGATAGAGGGAAGTTTTGATAACTTTTTAT
This sequence comes from Campylobacterota bacterium, assembly GCA_051748365.1. Classification (GTDB taxonomy): domain Bacteria; phylum Campylobacterota; class Campylobacteria; order Campylobacterales; family Sulfurovaceae; genus TCS-49. The sequence continues at coordinate 861 of JBNJHJ010000229.1, read as the reverse complement.
CATCCATATATGCATTCATCACGACATTTTCAATCCCTAGTTCATTCAAAATCTTTGGATAGATAGTTGCAGTAGATCCAAACAATATATCTACCGCTACTTTGAGATCATTACTTTTAAAAAGCCCAACATCAAGGGTTTTGACAATATTTTGAATATATTTTGTTTTGATATCACTGCCTTCTAAAATCTCCCCTATCTGCGTATTGTTTACACGTCGAAAGTTTTCTCTAAAAAAGATCCGTTCGATACTTTTTGCCAAGTTGTTATCTACCTGCAACCCGTCTTTTGAAAAAAAGTTTATCTCGCTATCAAGCTGATTGACAACTGATTGTCTAAAGTGAATCCCCCCGACAACTGCATCATTGGTAGCAAGGGCGTGTCGCATAACATTTGAGGGGACGTTATAGATATCGATCACGTCGATCCCCGTTGAGAGCATCCCGCTTAAAAATGCCCGCTTGAGCATTCTTGAACTTTTATGGTAATCTCTTGAAATATACACCTTTGAACCCTCAGGCAAGATTGACCCGTACGCTTCGGCAAGCTTTGTCGCCATCTCACACGAAAGTTCTATATTGGTCCGTCCTATCACTTTTCCCGATTCAAAGATAGAGGATTTATAATCTTTGCCCCAAATAACGTTACTGCTTACAACTGCGTGGGAATTGATATTTTTATTTGGCCACACCGTCAAATCCTTTGCAAACACAACCCCCTCATCGATATCGCAATGTTCTGAAAGAATAACCCCGCGTTTTGCTTTGCTTCGCTTGCCGATCGTTGTATTGTTACAAACAACGGCATCATTGAGTTCAACCTTATTTGCCAAACTCACATCATGCCACAAAATTGCGTTTT
>JBNJHJ010000228.1:0-2680 GCA_051748365.1 Campylobacterota bacterium | reverse complement strand
GCTGTGCAGCGATCTTTAGCAGTGACGTATTTTCCTCTTTGACAAATTGTTGCAACTCATTTTTGGTAAAGGAGAGGTTTTCATACTCTTTTAACTCCTGCTTTTTTTGCGCTAAATACTCTAAACTCTGCTCAATACTGCCAAATCGCCGCTTAAGCTCACTAATCTGTTCGATCCTATCAAGCACGCTTTCGATATCGATATCGCTTAACTCTTCCATCATATCGTTTGTAGCTTCAAAATCACTACGCAACTGATTCATTGCTTCATCAAAAACACTGCTATCTTTTTGCATCAATGAATACGCATCATTGACCGCACCTTCATACTCAAAGATCGCTTCGGCTTTTGCAATAGCGTCTTTTATCTTATCGATCTTTGAGAGCTTGTGTTTGATATCCATCAACTCTTCATCTTCACCCGGCTTTGGATCGATCGATTCTATCTTTTGGATCTCAAACTTTGCAAACTCAATCAGATCTTGCACTCTTTTTTCATCTTCTAGTACGTTTTGAAGTCTGCTTTGCTCCTTTTTATACGCAAGCACTCGTGTTTGAAACTCTTGTAACTGCGATTTAAACGCAGCATCACTTTGTATAGCTTTGAGATCAAGAAGTTGCAATAGATTATTCAATTCACTACTATCTCGTACGCTTAAGTGTTTGATATGGTCGCTAAAAAGCGTTTTCAGCCTGCTTTTTGAGATGGTTTGATCATTGAGGTAATAGCGCAGTTTTGATTTTTGCACAAGCTTTAAAACAATCTCCTCATCAATGGCAAAATCTTCACACTCAAAACCTTGCGGCGTGGCAAAGGAGGTCTCAAGCAGTGTCGCATCTGTTTTTGCCTGCCCGATAAGCGCTAAAATCGCACTAATAAGTACAGACTTTCCCGCACCGCTTGGTCCGGTAAACACTACCAACCCGCTATCAAAATCCAGATCGATCTTTTCAAAACCAACCAGATCCAGCGCAAGCAACCGTTCAATCACTGTGAACCTCCCCAGGAAAGTTTATCTTTAAGCACTTCAAAGTAGTTTCGCTCCAATCTATGTACAAGCTTTGCCCCGCGACTTGCAAGTTTTATCGTGATGCTGTCTCCTTTGTCTAAACTATAGCGCTCCTGCCCGTCAACCACAACCAAAACACGCTCAGGCGATTGTAGCGTGATCGTAAAATTTGCGGGAGTAACAAGCGGTCTTTGCGTCAAAGAGTGCGGCGAAATAGGCGTAAGGATAAACGCTTGAGTAAGCGGATAGATAACAGGACCGCCGCATGCTAAATTGTATGCCGTTGATCCCGAGGGAGTTGAGATAATCAGTCCGTCACCGTGGTATGTGTTGAAATGGTCGCTATCAATATATGCCTCCACCGTTGCCATATGCGCGATCGAAGGTCTTGTAATAACGACATCATTGAAGCTATAAAACGTTTCACTGTCGCTATTTTTTTTGCGCAGCACTCCCTCTATCATCATCCGATCATCAATGCGGTACTGATTTGAAAGCATCTTATCAAGAAACGCTCCGGCTTCTTGTGGCGTGATATCGGAAAGAAAACTCAGGTTTCCTGCAGTTATGCCAAGGACGGGTTTATTATACAGATAGCTTCGTCGTACCAAAGAGATAAGCGTCCCGTCACCACCGATTGCAATAAGCAGATCACTGTTTTTACACATCCTATCAAAAGAGGTCCCGATAACGCCTATCATCCCCGCACCGATATCATCGATAAGCACTTCGATCCCTTTTTGCTCAAAGATCTCTTTTATCTGAAAAAAGGTATTTTTTAACCCCGGAGAGGAGGGTCTAAGCGTAAACCCCACGGTTTGTAACTGCATCGTTTTCCTTTTATATGTGCAAATTTACTCTATATTGGCAATAACATCTATCTCAATGAGTGCATTTTTAGGCAGGGTTTTGACCGCAACGGCACTTCGAGCGGGTTTGTGACCGTCAAAATACTCTGCATAGATCTCATTGACCGTTGCAAAATCATTCATATCATCTAAAAACAGCGATACTTTTATAACGCTTTGCAAGCTTCCGCCGGCTTTTTTGAGCACTGCACTTAAGTTTTTAAATACTTGATGAGTTTGTGCAACAACATCGCCCTCAAGCATAACACCCTCAGGAGTTAACGCTATCTGTCCTGAAGTGTAGATAATGCCGTTGTTTATAACTGCTTGCGAGTATGGACCTATTGCCTCCGGAGCATCTTTTGTATGAACTTTTTGCATCTGAAACTTCCTTTTTAAATGCTATTTTATCAAATTTGTGAGCATTTAGTTTTAAATGCAAGACAAGTTGCTTCAAATGGATTTTTTCAAATATATTTATCATTTTGCAGGTTTATCACGATATAGTCTTTGTATACATATAAAATGTTCTATTTTTCAGAGTAAATTCTCATCACTACCTTGTGTACGGTGCCTTTTTGTTGTTTTGATATACAACGTTTTTGGTGTATGTTATGTATCAATTTTTAGGGTGTTTTGTATATAATGGATGTATAGTAAATAGTTAGAAGTCAAAAATACAGGAGAACCCTAAATGCCAATATTCGATATTTCAGGAGACAAACTATCAGCCGTTGAGCAAAAAAACTTTGCATTAGAAAAAGATTTACAATCTCTAATTGAGAAGAACTTAGAAACTGTATTTAATTGTAAATTTATTGCT
>JBNJHJ010000227.1:0-2689 GCA_051748365.1 Campylobacterota bacterium | reverse complement strand
GCCTAAAATTACTTGCAAATTGCCTCGAATCCCAAGCCAACGCCATAAAAACGCTAAAACGCTTTGATTAGAAACGGCGGTATCGCCAAAGAGGCTGCAGGTAAACTCTTTCAACCCTATTTCACAACCAAAGAAAACGAAGGTATCAATACTCACTTTTTTCTACATCTTTAAGCAACTCTTTTCTAAAGCGTACCACCTTGTTTCTCCCCGTATCTTTGGCTTCATACAGACTCAAATCCGCATACTTTATCGCTTTCCATATCTGCTCGGTATCTTTTGGGACAAACGAATACCCTACACTTACGGTTTTTGAAAAGCTTTCACCGTTGAAATTAAAGACTATTTTTGAAAACTCTTTATTGATCGTTTGCGCTAATTCCAAAGCACTCTCTTCGGTTGGGTCTCTTAGGATAATAACAAACTCTTCGCCACCAAAACGGATAATAAAGTCATTTGAACTGATCAACTCTTTCATCGTTTGTGACAGTTTTTGCAAGATCGCATCCCCTGCATCGTGCCCGTAGGTATCATTGACCATTTTAAAATAATCGATATCTAAAAACATGATCGCATAGGTCGTGCCCGCTTCCATCTCCGGCTGCATACTATTTTCAATAAAATCATCTAAATATTTTCTATTATACAATCCTGTCAATCCATCAACCAAGCTGCGGTCTTTTAAGATATCCATCAAAATACGACTTTCTAAGATAGGCTTTGTCTCTTCAAGATACTTTTTGATAATTCCGATTTGATACTTCACATGGCTTACACACTCTTTATCTTTACAACGCATATGTACCGTCACGCTTTTTTGTTCATTGATTAAAAAGGGGATACAGATATATTCATCACCTTTTGCACAATGTGCAGCTCTACAGAGGTTTGAAAAGTTAGTAGAAACCACTACAGTATCAGTTCGTTCTGCGCGGCACTGCTGTTTTATATGTTTATCAACCACACAGCATGGGTGCATATCTTTACTTTTATGCACTATCTTTCTCTCATCTTTGAGCAGATCGTTTTCAAAAATACAAAACTCTTCAATCTTTAGCCTCTCCTGCATCACTTGCGCTAATCTATAATAGATATCGTTTTTAGTCAGATCCGTCTCAATCGTTTTTTTGTAGGTATAGATTTGTGAAATATCTTCAATGATCTCTTTAGCACTTAAGAGTTTATCATTGTTGACATTTGTCGCTCGATTGTGAACAAAAGCCGTAAGATTTTTTTCAATACCGCTAAGCACCGTCTCAAGCTTTTCTATTATGCCGTTTAGCCACTTAAACGCTTCTTTATCCTCTTTGACTTGCGCACCTTGCGCTCTAATAGAATAGTTGCCCTCATTGACCTTTTTTAATACATCGATAATAGTATCAAACGAGGAGGTATAGGGTTTTATCTTTTTGCTGATAAAGATTAAAATAAGGATCAAAAAGATTGCAGACGTTCCGATGATCTTTAAAAGGGTGATGATACTTGAGATTCTATCATCTTGAATATCAAACTCTAACGATATCGCTCCCAACACTTCCCCCTCTTTTGCAACGTGGCAGGTTAAGCAGTTTGGTTTATCGTGTGATGATGCGATATAGGGGATTGTGATTCGCAAAGAAGCACTTTGTAGCGTTTCATCTACCTCGATCTTTTCGAGTGCATTTTTTAATACATACTCATCGATAGCATCTTTTGGCGGCATGAGCGGTTCACCGCCGTTAAACTGATCATTCACACTTTGAGAGCGCACCACCCATAGATTTTCAATCCCTGCAACACTACTCATTCCCTTTAAAAAAACATCACTTTGATGCATATTGCCATTGACCATATGCGCCGTTAGCGACTGCTTTACAGTCTCTGCAGCAAGATAGGCGCGCTTTTTTGCACCGTCATAACTATTTTGGCGCGACCCGATCGCTACAAGAGCGACGATAATAACAATAAGTGCCGAAACCATCGTAAAAATGATGAGAGTAATCTTTTTGTTTGAGTGCATAAAAATCCTTCTTTTTGTAACTACTTAGTCTCTATGAATCGAAGCCATATTGTATCTGTTAATTATAAATCTTTAAAGCATTATAATCGTTGCTAAGCCTAAAAAGCTAAAAAACCCTACTACGTCGGTAACAGTGGTTAAAAGCACCGTACTTCCAATAGCCGGATCGATGCCTGCTTTTTGCAGTCCCAGAGGAATAACCGATCCAAAAAATCCCGCACCCAAGAGATTGATGATCATCGATAATGCGATCACCACCCCAAGAAGTGCAAGTCCAAACCATAAATATGCAATAATACCGATAAGTAAAGCAAACAGTAGTCCATTTGCCAAAGAGATCACTACCTCTTTGTATATCGTCTTTTTCGCATCTTCAATCTCAATATCCCCCAGTGCCATTTTACGCACCGTTACCGTAAGCGTTTGCGTACCCGCATTTCCACCCATAGAGGCGACAATAGGCATCAAAACCGCTAAGGCGACAAGCGATTGTATCGTTGCGTCAAATAGTCCTATCACAATCGATGCGGCGATAGCGGTGATGAGATTGAGCCCAAGCCAAAGTGCCCTACTCTTTCCAATTTGAAAGATACTCTCCTCTTGCTCTATCTCATCATTTACCCCTGCCATATTATAGATCTGCTCGGTTGCGCTTTCTTCGATAATATCATAGATATCATCAGAAGTGAT
>JBNJHJ010000226.1:0-2713 GCA_051748365.1 Campylobacterota bacterium | reverse complement strand
ATAGTAAAATTACCCGTCGTGACCACATTTGCCGTAGAGCTTCCTGAGATCACCCCCGTCATTCCGCTTGCTGCGACACTTGCTTTAGCAGGTCCTCCTCGAAACCTTCCAAGCAGCGCGTAGGCGAGATTGATAAAATACTGCCCCGCTCCCGCTCGCTCAAGCAGTGCACCAAATAGGACAAACAAAAAGATAAACTCCGTACTCACCCCTAAAGGTATCCCAAAGATCCCTTCACTTGTTAAAAACATCTGCCCTGCAAGCTTATTGATACTCGCTCCGGCATGGGCGATCATGTAGGGCATATATTGCCCAAAATAGCTATAGAGTAAAAACACCATCGCAATAATCGCCAAAGCAGGTCCTAAAACCCTTCTGCTTGCTTCAAGCAACAAAGTAACGACCACTACGGCAACGGCAACATCAAGAAAAACATATGCGCCGTGTCGCGCAGCAAGTGCATCGTAATTGATAAAGATATACAAAGAACCCACCGCTGCAACAATTGCCAATATCCAATCATAAAAAGGAACGCTGCTGCGATGCGTGTTTTTTTTGAAAAAGCCATATAATAAAAAAGCTAAAAATATCCCGAAACTCAATTGAATACTACGTGATAAAATAGTATTCACCGGAAAAAACGCGATATAGAGTTGAAATGCCGACCAACTAAAGGCGATGATGGATATAAACCATGCAAAAGCGCTGTTACTTTGAATTTTCCGCTCTCCCTCTAGCTCACTTAGCAACCTCTCTTCACTGTTGTGATCAACCTCGATCTCATTTTCTTTTTTATCATATATCTTTTGCAAATAGACTCCTCAATATAAACTCCCCCCAAAGGGGGATAAAAATTTACTTCAGTAAACCTTTTTCTTCAAAATACGCTTTTGCTGCAGGGTGTAGCGGTGCACCGAGTCCTTCTAGCGTGCTTTGTTTTGTTAGTCCTCTATATGCAGGGTGCATACCGGTGAATTTTTTGAAATCTTTCATAATAGCATCTAAAACCGCACGAACCTTTTCATCGCTTACATCTGCACTTGTTACAAGCGTTGCTTTTACGCCAAGCGTGTGTCTATCACCCTCTACACCGTCATAAGAACCATCAGGAATAATTCCTATTGCATAGTAAGGCATCTTTTTGATAATTTTATCAATCCCGGGTTGTGTTTTTTCTGTGATGTTTACGATATCGATATCAATTGCATTGGCTGCTTCTTTGATATTTGCCGACGGGTGTCCTACTGTATAAAAATACCCGTCAATCTTTCCATCACGCAGCGCTCTTGGCATCTCTGCAGCTTTTAACTCTTCAGCACTTTTAAGCATTGAGATATCAAGGTCTGTTTCTCTAAAAAGCATCTCAAGCATATTTCTCTGCCCGCTTCCGGGATTTCCTATGTTGATCACTTTATCTTTCATATCTTTTAAACTCTGGATCCCGCTTTCTTTTGATACGACAAATGTCAAAGGCTCTGCGTGAAATGTCATCACTGTACGCAGTTTGTCGATCTTTTTGCCTTTGAAGTTTCCTTCGCCTTGATGGGCTTGATACACTACATCACTTTGAGCAATTCCAAAATCTAACTCTCCTGCGTCGATGTTGTTGACATTGTACACAGAACCGCCTGTTGATTCAACGGTACAACGAATACCTGTTTTGGCTCTTTCTTGGTTTGCCAATCTACAGATAGCTCCACCTGTGGGATAATACACCCCTGTTACACCACCTGTTCCAATGGTAATGAACTCAATTGCTGCAGCACTTACTGCCATTGAAGCAGCAGCAGCTAATGAAACTAATGTTTTTTTCATCTCTTCTCCTCGAAATTATATTTCCTACAAATTGTAGCAAAAAAGTTTAATTTAAGATAAAGTTCAATAAACTATATGCAAAGTGTTTAGCAAACTGTCCCAAAAGTAAACAGTGGAACATAGTTTGCTTTTTCGCTACAATAACCAAAACACAAGGATTTACAGATGGAATATGAAGTAGTATCGCCTATTTACGGGTTTGAAGATGTTAAAAAAATGGAACTGGTAAAAGTTGACGATACTTTTTTCAGTTTGAAAAATTGTGACGATGTAAAGCCGGTTTTTACGCTGGTAAATCCATTTGCATTTAGAGAGTATGAGTTTGAAATCTCTGATTCGATCTCACAATCTTTAGGAATTGAAGATGCTAATGATGTAAGTGTACTCAATATCATGGTAGTTTCCTCTCCTATTGAAGAGTCAAGAATAAATTTTGCAGCTCCGCTTGTTTTTAACAACAAAACAAAAAAAGTAGCACAAATTATTCTCAATGAGATGAAGTATGAACAGTACGGTTTAGCCGAAAAGATCAGTGATTATCTCAACAAATAGTTAGTGGCACTTTGCCTCTGACTATTACCATCTACTTAAAATCATCACGCACAAGGTACTACAATGAAACTTACAATTATTGGTAACGGTGCAATGGCACTTTCAATCGCAAAAGGATTGCCCAAAAATATAGATATAGAAGTTGTGGGCAAGACACAAGAGAAACTGCAAGATTTTGCTAAAGAATGCAATTGCGACTATGCAATGCTTTCTAACTATGACATTAATGATAAAGAGATCATTTTAGCGGTAAAACCCTACGCTTTAGAAGATGTTGCAAAGCAGTTACAGGGAAAAGCAAATGCGCTGTATTCGGTACTAGCAGGCACAACGCTGCAAGCGCTTC
>JBNJHJ010000225.1:0-2728 GCA_051748365.1 Campylobacterota bacterium | reverse complement strand
CTTCACCGGTACAATCAACACCTAGCTTTCCACCCTCTAGTGCTTCAGGACTGGAGTGATCAAGAGCATCGACCACCCCTTCGCTAATAAGCACACGCTTGGGTTCTATACGGTTTAAAATATAATCGCTAATGGCTTCATAATCACCTAGGTCGGGGGCATTTTGATCAACAAAGATCGCGTTTTTGACAAAGCTCATCTGCCCTACTCCCCAAAAAGCGTGCATAAACTGTTTTGCGTGGCCTTTGTAATGAGGCTTCATCTTTGCCATAATGAAGTTGTGAAATACGCCGTTTTCAGGCATATTGTAATCAATAAGCTCAGGTGCAGTGGTTTTAAGAAGCGGCAAAAAGATACGCTCTGTTGCCCAGCCCATGTACTTATCTTCAAGCGGCGGTTTTCCCACAACTGTAGCTTGATAGATAGGCTTTTTCTTCATCGTAACGGCTTTTACTTTCATGTAAGGGTAAGGCTCTTTAAGCGTATAGTATCCCGTATGATCGCCAAAGGGTCCCTCTACTCTTAGCTCATTTACATCCACTTCACCCTCTATGACGATATCCACATCTTTTGGGATATAGATATCGTTGGTGATCGATTTAACAATTTGTGCGTTTTTGTTTTTCATCAATCCATACAGCATCAACTCAAACATTCCGTGAGGCATCGGCGCTTGCCCGCACCAGATATAGGTCGGATCTCCGCCGATGGCAACGGAAACGGGCATCGGCTTGCCCGCATCTTTGTACTGATCGTAAAAATGGCTAGAATCTTTGTGTATCTGCCAGTGCATCCCAAGGGTGTCTTTGTCGTATTGCTGCAAGCGATACATCCCCAGGTTTTGCATCTGCCCATCTAAACTTTGGGTATACACCTGCCCCATGGTAATAAACGGACCGCCGTCTTCATCCCATGTTTTTAGAATCGGGAGTTTATCTAAGTCGATATCCTCACCTTGCCATACTACCTCTTGACACTCGCCTTTTTTGTTTAGGCGCTTAGGGAAAACGTTTTTGAGATGAAAAAGCTCTCCTAGCATCGAAACCTTACCCATAAACCCTTGCGGCGGTTTCATATGTAATAATTTTTCAATTTCAGCTGCCACCTCATCGGGATGGCGGTTAAGGATATGCTTTGTAACGTCAAAGTTTGCAAAAAGATTCATAATCACAGGCATCTCATAGCTGATACCCTTAGCCTTGTTTACGGGATTGTGAAACAGACACACTTTAGAATCTTGCTGCTTTACCTCTACATACGCAATGTGTGGAATTTCTAAATTCACATCAAGCTCATCCTCAAACTCTTTTAAATAATCATTTTTTCTTAGCCAATTGAGTAATTCATCCAAAGGAGTATCCTTTTTATTTTGATTATACCTAGTTTGTTTTAATCTATAGAGTAAAAAGAAGGAGTTTTTGATGAGTTGGCAAAAAAAATATACTAATACAATCTGTTTGTGTTTTGAGGATGTGATTTTAGATAGCTAAAGTTCTATTTAATCAGTCATTTAGCAAGTCCCTCACTCACCTCTTCAACCTCTAAAAGCTCTTCATAAGATTTTTGAGATAGTGCTTTTTGGTTATTTGTCAAATATCAATTTTTCAAACGTTGCACCGCAGTTACATAGGGTTCAAATCTTGATCCATACTCTAGCGTTACTTTGTACCGCGGTGAATTGAGCTTTTTATGAGACCGTGCTTGTAGTCTTTTAAGATAATAACTATGCTCAAGCGGGACATAGATATTTTGTATACTCAATCTTGAAACATAGCCTTGCACCGTATGGTTAGTGTATCTAGCGCTAATGAGCCCTTTTGCGATTATGTATTGAGTTTTATCTTGATACTTCTCTCTTAATTTAGGCGCGTTAGTATCTGCATCGATTGCATACAATCTTGAACGTTGCAGCTGCAACTGTTGTAACTCTTTTTTTGCATATTGTATCTGTTTTTCAGATGCGCCCTGCTCTATTGCATTTGAAATCTTATCTTTAGCTAAAACCAATGCCTCTTGATATGCTTTTGCATCATACTCAAGAACAATAAACACCTCTTTTTGCACTCTATCGACAAACTTTGATCTATCCTTTTTTTTGCTGCTATTTTTGATATCAAATCCAAGTTCTTGAAGTTTCTTTTGTGTTAGCCATTTTGTGTTATCAAGCGTTTGATACTGTATTCTTAGTGAAATAGCGCTATTTTCGCTTCTGTTTTGATAAGGAAGCCGTAACTCCCTTTCTGTAAGAGTCACTCTTGAGGTGGGTTCGCCGTTTTTATTGGCAAATACGCCGTATAAGATCACTATATTTGAAACAATGATCACAACAAAGGCTAAAACAGATAACTTATTGGCATCTAAAAATTTCATAGCGCACCCTTTTTATCTTTTTCAAGCAGCGCTGTACGTACTTTCTTAAACAGGTAGAGCACCAGTAGCGCCGATATGCCTATGAGGAAAAAGAAAATATACTTTGGCATCCAACCCCACCACCAATCAAAAAACTTTGTGTATAAAAAGATAGTAAAAAATATGTTTGCGCTTGTTACCACATCGGACAGGTTCTTTTTGATCCCAAAAAAAATCAACAATGCACTCATACCAAAACCGATCATTTGATAAAGTATTTCGATCAGATTGCTTGCAAAAGGCAGGTAGCTGATAGAACCCCAATTTGCCAAGATGAGTACGGGAAGAAAAAACACGATCATGGCAAAAACTCTATAAA
>JBNJHJ010000224.1:0-2760 GCA_051748365.1 Campylobacterota bacterium | reverse complement strand
AGTACGTTTTCACTGTTACCGCTTGTTGAGATAGCAATAACAATATCTCCTTTTTGCGCAAATGCTTCAAGCTGTCTACTAAAGACTTTATCAAAACCAAAATCATTACCGATTGCCGTTAGTGCCGATGTATCGGTTGTTAAAGCTATAGCGGGCAGTGATTGACGCTGGGTTTTGTATCTTCCCGTAAGTTCTGCTGCAATATGCTGTGCATCGGCTGCACTGCCGCCGTTTCCAAAGAGGATTACTTTATTGCCCCTTTTTAGCGCTTCAACGCAAAGAATCGATGCGGTATAGATATGGTGCTGTATGCTTTGAGCCGTTTTTTCAAAAACTTCCGCATGTGATTCCATCTCATTTTTGATTATAGTAAGCATCTTCTATCCCTTTATTTTTTCTATCGTCTTTGTCGTCGATTTACCGTCGATAAAATCAACAAGCATCACCTCTTGCGCAATATCGCTGCCTACGATCTGCTTATCTTTATAATCTCCACCCTTTACAAGAAGGTCAGGTTCTACTATCTTAATAAGCTCATAGGGAGTATCTTCTTCAAATACCACGACATAATCTACCACTTCAAGTGATGCAAGCAGGTACGCTCTATCGTATTGATTATTGATCGGTCGATCATCACCTTTAAGTTTTGCAACCGAACTATCGCTGTTAAGCCCCACGATCAATACATCACCGTTTTCTTTGGCTGCTTCTAAATACTTTACGTGTCCTACATGCAAAAGATCAAAACATCCGTTAGTAAATACGATCTTTTTTCCGCGGCTGCGCAAGTTTTTACACAGGGTTTTTATTTCGCTAAAGGTTTTCATATGCTCATCACCGCTGCTTTTATTGAGTGAAGATTCATACTCAATCACCTCATCGATACTCACCGTAGCACTTCCAAGCTTACCAACAGCAACCGCTGCGGCGTGGTTAGCAAATCCTGCAGCTTCTTTCATCGATAGACCACACGCAAGCGCAAACCCAAAAGATGCAAGCACCGTATCCCCGGCACCTGTAACATCATACACTTCACGCGCAACCGTTGGAATCACTTGGAGCTTATCGTTATAAAACGCTATACCGTCTTCTGAAAGCGTAATCACTGCATACTCTAACTCCAACTCCTCTTTAAGCTGTTGTGCAACTTTTTGCAACTCTTTTTTTGCATCAAGCCCCGTTGCAAGGCTTGCTTCTTTTCTATTTGGCGTCACAAGATAGGCGCCTTTATATTTGCTATAATCTACTCCTTTTGGATCTACAAGTACCTTTTTATTGTTTTGTTTAGCAATTTTTATCACCTCTTTTGTGAGCCTATCTGTGAGCACTCCCTTGCCGTAATCAGAAAGTAGCACGATATCAACATCGATAATGGCGGTTTTGTAGTACTCCAAAATCTTATTTTCTAGCTCTTTGGTAATATCTTCTTTGCTCTCATTATCAAACCGTACCACTTGATGTTTTTGCGCAATGAGACGGCTTTTTTTACTTGTTTTACGCCCTGCTTGTACAAACAATCTATCTTCATACTTATCAAGCAAAGATCGCATACTTTTTGCATTTTCATCATCACCGACCACACTTACTACTCGAAGGCGCGCACCCATGGTTTTGAGATTATTGATCACATTCCCCGCTCCGCCTAGAACCATCGTTTCGTTTTCTACCTCTACAATCTGCACCGGCGCTTCAGGAGATATTCTCTCACAATCACCCCATAGGTAGTGATCGATCATCAAATCTCCGATCACCATTACTCGCGGGTTTTTATCTTTAAGCTCTATCATAAAACTCTCCCTTTTCATAAATTCGTATTATCTCTTTACCGTATGCATCGATGCCCTCTTCAAGATCAAATCGCGGCTCATATCCTAAATCCTGTTTTGTTTGCGTGATATCGGCTTCGGTATGGTTTTGATAAAAGCTGTAGGGGTTATCAAAAAACTCGATCTCTCTATCCATATCAAGGGTGCTGTTTAATCCCCCTACGATATCTTTAAACATCCTTGCTTTGCCGCTGCCTACATTATAAACACCGCTTATTCCTTTGCCGGCGGCTTTGATATTTGCCTCAACGACATCATCGATATAGACAAAATCTCTTTTTTGCTCACCCCACTTAAAAAGCCGCGGTGTTTTTCCCTCTAGCATCTGCAAACCTAGCTGCAAAATCATCGATGCGGTTTTGCCTTTATAGACCTCTTTGGGACCGTAAACGTTGAAATAGCGCAATCCCACAATGGAGATATCTGTTTTTTCCATATATTCATACGCGATATTATCCATCATCAACTTACTAAAACCATACACATTTTGCGGCAACTCCCCCTCTCCTACTTTGTTTGGTGCAGGGCTGTTACCGTATGTACCCGCACTGCTTGCATACACCATTGTAGCGTCTTTTTGTACACAAAGTTCAAGCAAGTCCTTAAACGCATTAACATTGGTTGCAAGCATCAGTTTTTGATCCATCACCGTAGTATCTGAGATTGCAGCTTGATGAAACATCACATCAAAATCGATACTTTCTAAGCGCTTGAGGTCTTGTTTATTGTTAATATCGCCGCTGATAACTTCTCCGCTAAATCCAAGCAGATTTTTAAAATGTCCCAAACTGGTGTAGTTGCCATTGGGAAACTTTGCATCGCTGACAAAACTATCAAATACGACAATCTTGCAATTTTTATAACTATTTTGCAGATGCAGGGCTAAATTGCTCCCAATAAAGCCTGCTCCGCCGGTTATGACTACCGTTTTATG
>JBNJHJ010000223.1:0-2912 GCA_051748365.1 Campylobacterota bacterium | reverse complement strand
ATTGCCCATCAGTGGCGTCAACCGCTTAATGCCCTTAATATCAATATTCAAAATTTAGATGATGATTATGATGAGGGGCTTATCGATACAAAATTTATTCAAAACTTTATCGATAAACAAACTAAAACCATAGCGTTTATGAGTAAAACAATCGACGATTTTAGAAACTTTTTTAAAACCGATAAGCATAAAGAGGTTTTTAGTATTGCCAAAGTTTGCCGCAGCGTACGGCATCTTTTGAGTGCGCAACTGACAAATAACAATATCCAACTGCTTCTAAACGATGAGGATTTTGAAATCGATGGCTATAAAAGCGAGATGCAGCAAGTTATTTTAAATCTTGTGAGTAACTCAAAAGATGCTATTATCCACAACAAAATACAAAAAGGCATCATCAGTATCACTATCCATAGCAAACAAAAAAGTATCACGCTTTGTGATAACGGTGGCGGAGTGGCTACTGAGATATTGGATAAAATCTTTGAGCCCTACTTTACAACAAAGGAACACGGCAAGGGTACGGGAATCGGACTGCATATGAGCCGTGTGATCATCGTAGAGCATATGAGCGGTAATATCAAAGCATACAATAGTGGTGAGGGTCTGTGTATAGAGGTTATGTTTAACGGCTTAGAAGATGAATAAAACTCCTCAGGAGCTGCTACATAACATCAATCTCCTCTATGTCGAAGATGATATAAATACAGCAGAAGCGATGCAACGCTACCTCCAAAAACGGGTCAAAACACTGCATATGTGTCATAACGGTGAGTATGGATTAGAACTGTTTAAAAATAAAAATATCGATATTGTAATCACCGATATCAAAATGCCGTATATGAACGGTATTGAGATGGCAAAAGCGATTAAAAAAATCAAAAAAGATGTCAAAATTATCTTTGTCTCTGCCTATCACGAGGACGATCTTTTTCTTCAAGCGATCAATTTAGGAGCTGATGGATTTTTAATTAAGCCTATCAGTGCGGCAAATGCATTGATGCCTGTATTGCAAAAAGCAGCCTCTTCGGTGTTCAAAGACAAAATGCTTGCAGAATACACAAAAACGCTACGGCTTATTTTAGATTATGTTGAGAGTATGGTCGTCGTTACCGACGGTAAAGAGGTTTTTAATGCTAATTTGACCTTTTTGCGATTTTTAGGCTATGAAAGTATCAAGCAGTACAACCAAAATATAGCAAGTTTTGATACTCTTTTGCAACCCAAAGAGGGATTTATCAGCGGTCAAAATTGGCTACAAGATGCAGCTACAAATAGTAACAACAAAGTGATGATACACGGTGCGGTCTTTTTGCTTAAACTCAAGCCCATCGATGCCCTCAGAAGTAGCAAATATATTATCAATCTCACCGATATTACATCCCTTGAAAGTGAAAAAACAGACTTGATACGCAATGCATCCAAAGATGTCGTCACACGGCTTATTAATCGCGACTCATTCCAACAGATCTATAATAGGCAGTTGCGCCACCTCAAGCAAACCCAAAACACATTTGCCATTGCCTCTTTACTTGTAAGTAATCTAGATATGATAAACAAAGAGTATAGTTACGAAAAAGCAGATGCCGTTTTACGACAAGTGGCTTTATATCTTTCAAAAACAAAAAAGATCGCATCGGTTACTCGCTGGGGTGGAGGCAAGTTTATCCTACTGCTTTGGATGCAGCAATCCAATCCCACAAAGACCTTTCTTGAGGAGCTTAAGCAGATGCTACTTACTAAAGGTTACGGCGGTGTAGCTGTAGAGATTGAATATAATTACTCCATCGTACAGACGCCCCAAAGCTTGCAAGAGCTGATAGAAAAATTAAAAAACAGTTCAAAATAAGCAAAAGCGAGTAGATATCCTTTAAATACCGCATGCATTATACACTCTAATCTCAAAACACGCGCCGCTATCTGAATTATACACCTCTACCTTAGCACCTATCTTATCTAATATCAATTTAGAAACATACAACCCTATCCCTGTACCGCCACTGTCTTTTTTGGTCGTAAAATGGGGTTCAAATATTTTACCTAGTGCATTTTTAGCAATCCCTCCTGCGGTGTCTTCTATCGTAATCATCGCTTCATAATTATCGATTTTACGTATTTCAAAGCGTATCACTCTTTTTGCAATATCATTTTCGTTAAATGCTGCTTTTGAATTATTGATAAGATTGATCAAGATATGTTTAAATTCATTGGGAATCAAAAATATCTTCATATCATCGCCCACAAACTCTGTTTCTATCTGATTTTTAAGCAACTCATCGTGCATCAACAGGAGTGTCTCATCGATAAGTTTTTTCAAAGATACCGCTTCAATGACCGATACGGGTCTAAAAAACTCTCTAAAACTATCCATCGTATCAAGAAGATGATCGATCTTTGCCATGATTCCGTCTAAGTGTTCTTGCACCTGTTTTTTTTCAAGCGTTTCATCTTCTAGCATAAACTCTAAATTTTGCACATAATAACTAATAGAAGTAAGCGGTGTTTTCCACTGATGCGCTACTGCGTCAATCATCTCTCCCATAGCCGCGAGTTTGGCTTGTTCTTGCAAGAGTTGGTCTTTTTGCGTTATCTGCTGCAGCTGCAGTTGTAACTCTTGAGTCTTTTTAGCAACCTTTTCCTCAAGTGAATTATTAAGATTTTGTATCACTTTATAATCACTCTCTATCTTTTTATTGGCAACAACAAGCTCCTCTTGATGGCGTAAAAGCTGCATGAAAAGTTCTTGCAGATAATCGGCTAACTGCCTATACTCTTTTACATTGAGCTTCAGCTCATCTGTGGTATCACTGTTATTATTTTCCAAAAACTCTTTGGCATAGATTTTCAATCGTTCAATCGGCGCAAGCAGTAACTTATTGATAAGCAGTAACAGTACTACAATCACCGCAATAACA
>JBNJHJ010000222.1:0-2913 GCA_051748365.1 Campylobacterota bacterium | reverse complement strand
GATATCATACGCTATCGGCTTGGCAAAGCCCACCTCCATAAACGTGGATACCATGGGAACCTACACCGGGCCTGACGATGACGCGCTGAGTGATTTTGTCATAGAAAACTTTCCCCTTACCCCTACCTGGATAACCAAGCAGTTTAACCTGGATAAACCAAGTGAAGAAACCTTTACCTACGCCGATGTCGCCGCGCGCGGCCAGGTGGGGCAAAGTGACTACCCATGGGAGCAGCTGGATGAGCTGGAGTTGTTTGAGAAGCTGAATAAAGGAAAATAAACGATAGCATATAATAAGATTGCGGAAAGAGAGCCCCCGCAATCTGCCTTTCTTAAAAGGGGGTTGGACCCCTTTTAAGAACAGAAAATGTTCATTGACTTATTTTTAAAAAGGCTATAAAATAAGGAGTTTGATATGACAGCAGAGAAGATCACTGTTACAATTCCACATGAACTAAAAGAGAGACTTGTTTTTGCAAAAAATGAGATGAATACATCTATGTCTGCTATTTACAAAGAGGCACTAGAGAATTATTTGGAAAAAAAAGAGATAGAAAAGTGGGAAAGAGGCTTTGATATGGCATCAAAAGATGAAGATTATATGATGCTATGC
Organism: Campylobacterota bacterium; assembly: GCA_051748365.1. GTDB lineage: Bacteria > Campylobacterota > Campylobacteria > Campylobacterales > Sulfurovaceae > TCS-49. The sequence continues at coordinate 2,300 of JBNJHJ010000222.1, read as the reverse complement.
AAAGAGCTTGGAGGTGATGACGGGGGCTTGTATGAGTTAAATTTATCAAAAGAATCTGCTGTTGATTGCTTTCAGGTCAAAAATCTTTCTACTGATAGGTTTGTTAAAAAAATTGGTAAAGTTAAAAACATTTTTGAAATTCACAGTACTGTAACAAAAACCTTCAATTTCCATTATAAGCTTTATCAATAGGGTTAGAGTTTTATTCCCTACATAAAAAAGGGTCTCCTTATAGATAAATAGTATAAAATACTTTACAAAAAAAGATATATTTAGTATTATTGTAAAGTATTTTATACAAGGTAAACAATGATAAAAATATTTCACGATCAAAAACCAATAGCATCTTTTATAAAAGATAATAGAAAATTTATTATTGATTATGAAAATTTTGATCTAAAAAATTCTATTGCACTCTCTTTGCCAAATACCCAAAAAATATATCTGTATGATTATAAGTTTCCACCTTTTTTAGAGACTTTTTTACCAGAGGGATATCTGTATGAAATCTTTAAAAACCTCTTGTCAAAAGAGTATGGCAGGGTTGATGACTATTTGATATTTTCACTGCTTAGTTCAAATATAAATGCACGAGTAGGGTTTCAAAGTGATTTGCAAAATACGCTTGCGTTTCCAGCTTTGGATATTGATGCAATACTGGCCAATGACACAAACGATACCTTTAACAATCTTCTGCAAACGTTTTTAAACAAAAATGCCATAAGCGGGGTGCAACCAAAAACGATAGCATTTTTAAAAGACAAAGAGAAACTAGACACAAAAGAATATATCATCAAAACATGGGGAGATGAGTATCAGGATTTGGCTCTGAACGAATACTTATGCCTCAATGCTGTTGCAAAAGCAGGAGTTAAAACAGCAAATGTACAGCTTTCCAAAAACAACAAGTTTTTAATAGTAGAAAAGTTCACACTGAAAAACGATAGTGAGTTTTATGGCTTTGAAGAGATGCTTTCTTTGATGGATAAAAACAAAGAAAGCAAATACGATGGAAGTTATGAACAAATAGCTAAGATTATATACTCGTATACCACCAATAAAAAAGAATCCATGATCTCTTTTTACAAAACAGTAGTGATGAATTATTTGCTAAAAAACGTTGATGCGCATCTAAAGAACTTTGGGTTGTTATTTGATGATGATTTTAAAAATATATTTTATTCCCCCGTGTATGATGTCGTCAATACGGTAGTGTATATCCATAAAGACAAACCCGCACTTATGCTTGATGGCAAAAAGATATGGCACTCCAAAGACTCACTTATAAGGTTTGGCCAAAAGAGTTGTCTTTTGACCCTGAGTGAAGCAAGAGAGTATTATAAGCAGTGTTTTAAGGCTCTTTGCTGGGGTGTAGATGAACTTGAAAAGTATTTGCTTCAAAATCCAGACTTTAAAATCGGCAAGATGATGCTGGATAGTTGGAAACTTTCACAAAAAGAGGTCACGATAAAGGAGCTTGATGATGGTACTATCAGAACTTGGAAAAAATATTAGAGATTTGCGAAAACAAAAAGGGATATCTCAAGAGAATCTAGCTTTTCAGTGTCATATATCAAGAGCGACGCTTTCTAAGCTTGAAAATGGATATATTGCAAATATAAGTATAGTCACGATTAATCAAATACTTTCACTTCTTGGTTATGAGATAGATATCAAGCCAACCAATCCATTTAAGTCATAAAGAACTTGATGGCTTTACTCCTGATGAATAAACTGGCTACAATTATGGTACAAAGAAACACTAGAAACAGGAGTAGGAGTGAAAGATGCCACGAGGCGGAAGAGTACAACGGTATTCACAGGAGTTTAAGCAAACGGCCATTGAGTTGGCACAAGCTGGGGACAAGTCTGCTATGCAGGTAGCCAGAGAGCTTGAGATGAGTGAGAAGACTTTGTATAACTGGCTTCGTCAGTACCGCAGCGAGCACGGTGAGAAAAAAGATCAAGGTGCTGATGACGCGCAATCGGAGTTACGGCGTTTGCGCAGGGAGAACGCTGCTTTAAAGCAGGAGCGCGATATCTTAAAAAAGGCGACGGCGTATTTCGCAAAAGAAGCTCACTGAGATACGCCTGGATATATAAACACCGTGAGCGCTGGAGTATACGGATTATGTGCAAAGTATTGAAAGTTTCAAGAAACGGGTATTATCACTGGATTAAAAACGGTATGGACGCAAAAGAGGATACGATGCTTAAGCAGCTGGTAAAGTCCATTTTTATCGCTTCAAACAAAGTGTACGGCACCAGACGAATAAAAGAGGCGCTGGCAAAGAAACATG
>JBNJHJ010000221.1:0-2934 GCA_051748365.1 Campylobacterota bacterium | reverse complement strand
CTCTATTCCCGAACTTTTTATTGCAGGAATTGGACCGGGGCTTTTGATACTGCTGCTATTTTCACTTTATAGTATCTTTTATGCTTACAGACACAATATCCCGACCGAGCCTAAGGCTTCTTGGAAAGAGCGGGGAGTTGCTCTGTACAAAGCGCTTTGGCCGCTTGGATTTCCTGCAATTATCGTCGGGGGGATATTTGGCGGTATCTTTAGTCCCACCGAAGCAGCTGCCGTGAGTGTTGCGTATGCTATTGTGTTAGAAGGTTTTATCTACAAAACGATGAAGGTAAAAGATTTCTTTGCTACGGCAAAATCAACCGGACTTGTGACGGCGGTTGTGTTTATCTTAGTCGGAGCGGGTGCGGGATTTGCTTGGGTGCTTTCCTATGCGCAAGTGCCCCAAGAGATACTCAGTTCCATAGGGATTATGGAGATGGGACCTTACGGCGTGCTAGCGGTGATTGCTATCTCTTTTTTTATCGGATGTATGTTTGTTGATCCTATCGTTGTTATTTTAGTTCTTGTGCCGATCTTTGCACCGGTAGTTGATGCAGTGGGGCTTGATCCTGTTTTGGTAGGAACGATCATTACGCTACAAGTAGCGATCGGTTCGGCAACGCCTCCGTTTGGGTGTGATATATTCACCGCAATTGCCGTGTTTAAACGACCCTACATGGAAGTGATCAAGGGAACGCCGCCGTTTATATTTATTTTGTTAAGTGTTTCTGTGGCATTGATGTTTTTCCCGCAAATCGCACTTTTTTTAAGAGATATAGCATTTCGCTAAAGGATAAAGATGTTTAAAAAAATATTAGTACCGCTAGATGGGTCGGATAAATCGCTAGAAGCACTTGAAATAGCCGCACAACTTGCAAAACAGTTTGATGCACAGATCTTTCTGCTTTCGGTTTTTAAGCATTATAGCTTTGTAGAAGCGTCATTTTCGATGGCAAAGGGTGATTTTGATCCTGAAACTATAGAGGATGCCCTTAAAGCCCACGCCCAAGAGATTGTGACCCAAGCTAAAGAGATCTTAGCCGATAAAGATGTCAAAGATGTGCGAGGTTTTGTAAAAGTCGGAGCTGCGGCAAAAGAGATATTGAAGTTTCAAAAAAACCATGCAATCGAGCTTATCGTTATCGGCTCACAAGGGCAGGGTGATCTGACGGGATATCTGCTAGGGGGTGTTTCTCACAAGGTTACGGGATTAGCAAAATGCCCGGTGATGGTTGTATAGCATTAGGAATTGAGTTTATCAATCGCAATTTCTAGTGCTTGCCGGTAAGCTCTCTCTTCATCTTCACCTTCGTCAAGATACTTTTTCATATACTGAATAACGATTAAGGTGGCTTTGTTGATTGTTTGGATTGTCTGCTCATTCATACCGCGAATAATACCGCGTTCTCGCAATGCTAAATCGATGCTTTGGACAATGTTTTCACATGTAAAGTGTTTTGTTTCTAGTTGAAAAAAATTATCACATACCGTTACGGCGCTTTCACTCATACCTCTGCCTTTTGTAGTTTTTTTATGTATAGCAAGATATGTACCAACCGGAGTGTAACAATGATCATTTTGCTTTTTTGATCGGAAAAATAGATAAAGTAGCATTAAAAATAATCGATTTGGCAAATGTCAATAAAAAGGGATCGAAAATTTATATTAAAACCGTACACGGTAAAATTTTATGAAGAATTATTTGATTGGAATTTTTGTTTTAGGGTGGTACCCGGAGTCGGAGTCGAACCGACACGACCAAAGGTCATCAGATTTTGAGTCAAAAAATAGGTAGTTTTTTATTTTACTGTTTAATTGTGTATTATCGATAAAATGGGGGTTTTGAAAAAATAGTTATGTTATAATTTGTTATGTTTTCATATCTAAAACCATCACCAAACCATCACCTCTTAATAAAAAGGTTTTTATAATGCCGATAGATGCAAATATAAAAAAGATAGCAATCAAAGGATTTGATACTAAAGGATTATATCTAAAAGATAAAGATGAACTCTTTAAAAAACAAGAGATCGGCAAAGCAGAATTAAAAAAGCTAGATAACCAACCTATTACAATCATTGTTAAATTTTACTTCAAATCAAAAATAGTTAGGCGAACTTGGCACTTTAATAATCTTACTGGATTGCAAGCAGTAAAAAAAGCAATAGTCAAGCGAATTGAACTCAAAGAAGAACTTGAACAAACAGGAGTTATTAAAAAAAGAAAGTTTAAATCTCTCAATGAAATCTTTGAAGATTATATCAACTATAAAAAAACTACTGCTTCTACTAAGTATGTCAAAGTGATCTCTACTACATATAACAAATGGATCAAAGATAAAATAGGGAGTATGGCTATTGATAAAATACACACAAAAGATATCCAAGATGTAGTGACTGCTGTTTTAGCAGCAGGCAAAAAGCCAAGAACTGCTCAATCTATAAAACAGCTCATGAGTCCACTTTTAAATTATGCGATAGATATTAATTTGATAACAACTAATGCAGCAAAAAAAGTAGCAATACCAAGTTTTGATAATACGGTTGATTTTCAGTTAAGCGATGAAAAAAGAGCAAAGCTTTATGAAGAGATTCAAAATTACTACTACCCAAAATACAAAGGCATAATGCTTTTTATCTACTTTGGGCGTAGATTGAATGAAGCTTTGACTTTGCAATGGCACAATATTAACTTTGAACAAAAAATCTATATTATTGAAGATAGATACAATAAAATAAGACGAAGGCAAGAGTATCCACTTCTAGAGCCGCTAGAGAGCTTTTTAAAGAGTTTTAATGAAACAAGCACAGGCTATATCTTTAGAGGTAAAACTACAGAACATGTAACAGCAGATGCATTTCGTAAGCATTGGAAAAATGTCACAAAAGCCGCAGGAATAGAAAAGATGCGGATACATGATACTAGGCACCTCTTAGG
>JBNJHJ010000220.1:0-2940 GCA_051748365.1 Campylobacterota bacterium | reverse complement strand
AAAAAAGTTTCTAAAATCATCGATTGTTTTACTCATAAACTCAATAATACGACTATTTTTTTGGATAAATCGTTGGATAAAAGTTTCATCTATCAATCCGTCTTCATAATCATCATCAAGGTTTTGAATATTGATGCTTACGGCATTGAGCGGTTGACGCCACTGATGAGCAATCGCTCCAATCATCTCTCCCATAGCCGCTAATCTTGCTTGCTGATGGATCAATTCATCTTTTTTTCGGATATCTTCAATCTGCTCTTGAACCTTTGTCTCAAGCGATTCTTCTAACTCTTTTTGCTTGGTGATATCAGTGTGTGATCCTGCCATTCTCAGCGGTTTGCCGCTTGCATCAAACTTTATTTTTGCACGTGCTAAGATCCAAACGTATCCTCCATTTTTGTGTTTCATGCGAAATTCACAATGGTATTCATCTTTTTTTCTATTGAGATTATCATCGAGTGCTTGTGTGACTTTTTGTCTATCATCAGGATGAATAAAGGTACGAAAGTTTTCATAACTTTGTGTAAAATCATGATCAAAATAGCCTAACAACTCTTGCCATCTAGGGGAGAGATAGATACGATGATTGACAATATCCCAATCCCAAATTCCATCATTAGACCCCTCAATAGCAAGCGCAAAACGCTCTTTTTCCTTTCTGAGGGATTCTTGAGATTGTTCGATTGTCTTGCTCATATCTTCAATCGTTTTGGCTAAGATAGAGATCTCTTGAGAGCCCGTATCGGTGGTGAAATGCAGCGGAATACCGTTTTTATCGGTATTGTCCATCTGGGCTACTAATGTTGTAATGGGATTGATAAGATATTTGCGTACCAATACAAGTAGCACGGCAGTTAAAAACAGGATTATAAAAAGCGTCACAATGAGGTTGTTTATAAGCATCTGCTGCAGTTTTTGTTGCATTGCTGCATCGCTTATGTAGAGAGTGACCGATCCTAACTCTTTGCCGCTAGCACTTCTAACCGGTGCGCTTTTTTGCAGATATGTTTGTGCTAAGATATTTTGGTGCGCTTTATTTTTTGTATCATAATCTTCAATAGAACCGTTTTCATTTCTCACCTTTCCAAGAATAAATTTTTGAGAAACGATAGAAGCCATGTTGTAATCATCTACAATAATAGCACTAATACTTTCACGTCCCATCTCATTTTCAATCAATTTTTTATATTCATTGACCGAATAGGAATCTAGAAAATGCGCAAGATTTTGTTGCAGCGATTGTAAGGTCAATTTTGAATTTTGGTTTAACTGTTGCTGCGTTTTACTTTTGTCTGTTGTGTAGGTATAAAACGCAAACAGCGCCATACTAAATACAATCACTCCCGTAGTGATGAGAATAAGCGTTTTTAGCAGTGAGGGTTTGTGACTTGTAAATTTTTTATTCATGAATACCTAATACATTTTGTTTGATTGTAGGCAGTTTTTGCTTGATATTTTTCTCTGAAATTGCAAGAATGGGCAGTTTGATGTTTTTTTGTACCTCTTTATCATCAAAATGGTTATCAATTATCTCTATGGCTTTTTCTCCCATCAAAAATGGTTGCTGCATCGCTGCCCCTACCAAGGTGCCCTTTGGAATCATATCTAAAAATTCAGGTTCGGCATCAAAACAGATCAGCAAGATCTCTCCCTCTTTTCCTGCATCTTTTATCGCCTGCAATGCGCCTTTGTATTTATCAGACCCTTGCAGCCACAGCGCTTTCATCTGAGGGTTGTTTGCTATTAAATCTTTGGCGTGGTTGTAAGTCTCTTCTAAAGAAAAATCAACCTGCTGTTTTATTCCCACACCCTTTATATCTGCTTCACGTAAGGCTTGCATAAACCCTTCCGTTCGCTCTTTGCCGTTTGCTCTTTTTTGCGGGATTGCGATAATGCCGACACCCGCATCTTCTATATGTAACTCCTGCATCTTTGCAGTTAAAATCTTTCCTAGTGCATATGCACCGGCATAGTTATCTGAAGAGATATAGGAAAGATACTCTCCTTTTTCGGTGCCTATATCGGCTATAACTACAGGAATATCTGCTTTTTGTGCAAAATCCAAAACCGTTACGCTTGAAGAGGAGTTGATAGGAGATATAACAATCGCATCGGTACCGTCATTAGTTGCTTTGATTGTGCATTGCAACTCCGTTTTTAAGCTATTGCCGCTATTGCAAACAGATATCTCATAACCTAAATCTTTGGCTTTAGTGCGTACTCCTTTTTCAAGTATTTGCCAAAAAGGTATCGAACTGTCCGAAACGATGTAGGTTATCTTTTTTGTATCCGAAGCTGCAAAAAGAAATGTTTGCAAAAAAAACGCCCCAAATAGCAGTAGTATAAATGATCTCATAGTGTTCCCCATGTAATAAATTAATAGTTCTTATTTTAGCATAGATTAAGAAAAATAGATATTAAAATCAAAAATCAGAAATAATTTTAAAAAAGTTTGATACCATAGAGATTGAAAATTAAATTTATAAAGGATTACTATGGCACACGAAGGATTTCATGAAGACCCTAATGAGTTGTCAGATTATGCAAAAGATTATCATAGAATTATAGAAAGTACGATGGAGGAGCTTGAGGCTGTGGATTGGTACAACCAAAGAGCAGAGTGTGCAACTGACGCCGAAGCAAAAGCGATCATGGAGCACAACCGTGATGAAGAGATAGAACATGCGTGTATGGGTATCGAGTGGCTGCGCAAAAACTCCCCTGTTTGGGATGCAATGCTGCGAGAGTTTTTATTCAAAGACGGCGATATTGTCGGTAATGAAGAAGCGATGACGGGCTCAAGTGAACAACCGCAGCCAAAGCAGCAAGGCGCTTCTACGCTAAATATCGGAAAAAATAGAAAATAGGGAGAGATGATGGAGATTTTAAATAGAAACGATGCACCCTTTGGTGCCGGTGTTTGGCAAGAGTTAGATGCAA
>JBNJHJ010000219.1:0-2945 GCA_051748365.1 Campylobacterota bacterium | reverse complement strand
TTTAAAGCCTCTATCGTTATACACCTCCTCTTCTAAGATCAAAAGCGACGTTGCCGAGCATTTTTGTCCGGAGTTGCTAAAGGCACTATGACACACGTTTTTGATCGCTTGGTCACGATCTGACATCGCTGTTACGATAGTTGCATCCTTGCCTCCCGTTTCTGCGGTTAAAAACAGATCAGCTCTTGTCTCAAGCATATTTGCCGCGGTATCTTCTCCACCTGTGAGGATGAGATAATCGATATCTTTATTTGGAATAAGCTCTTTGCCTGCAAGCGATCCGGGACACGGCAAAAACTGCAGTGTATTTTTACTAATCCCTGCTTCCCAAAAGCATTTACACATCTCATACGCCGTCATCACCGCAACGGATGCGGGTTTGATAATAACGGTATTTCCCGCAGCAAGTGAAGCGGCAACTCCGCCAAGGGGAATAGCAACGGGAAAGTTCCACGGCGGCACGACCACACCGACGCCTTTTGGAGCAAATTCAAGATTGGGATATTTGTCAAAATACGCAACACTATGGGGGTAAAATTCGGTAAAATCCACAGCCTCTGAAACTTCTACATCGGTTTCACTAAACACTTTGCCCACTTCAGCAGCAGCCACACCTAATAGATCGCCTCGATGTTGGCGCACTTTTATCGCAGCTTTTTTAAGCATCTCATGACGCTGTCTGTGACTTTTATCTCGCCACCCATCGATATCGGCTTTTGCTACCTCAACGGCTTTGTTGATATCATCGGCATCTGCAAGTGCAAATTTTCCCGCTAACACGCCGCTTTGCAGTTGCGATTTATCGATCACCTCTTTGATCTTTCGCTCCCCGATCAATTCTTCGCCCCCGACCACTACGGGAACGGTTTCTAACTCGCTATCTTTACTTTTTTTCCATTTTTTGACGATATCTTTTGCCCATATATGGTTATTTGGCAATACAAAATCCGTATCGGCTTGGGCTATATACTCCCCCGTATCGTACGCGCTTTTATCAAAATCATCCCACTTTTCATTGAGCCTGTCTTGATCTCTTTTGACCCCTTTAAAAGTACTCTCTTCACGTTTTAAAGATTCTAAAAAGATCTGCTTTTGTTTTTCCCAATCATCTGAACCTACTGTCAATCCAAATGAATAGCGGATAAAGTTATCTTCACCGGTATTTTCATCAAGGCGTCTGACAAGATACGCAATAGCATTGGTAAACTGCTCTTTACTTGCTGTGGGGGCGTACAAAATCACTTGCTGCGTGATCTCTTTGATAGCAAGTCGTGCCGATTCACTCATCCCCTCAAGCATCTCTAGGGTAAGATATTGGCTTGAGCCGTAGTGTTTTGCCATCGTTACGGCATAGGCTAGCTCAAAAAGATTGTGTGAAGCCGTCCCTAGATGCACCGCTTGTGCATTTTGGGGCTGCAGTGCGTAGCGAGCCATACGTTTGTAATTAGCATCGGTATCGACTTTTTCGGTATAGGTTACCATCTGCCAATGCTTTTGTGAAGCTTCCGTTTCTTCCATCTCCATATTCGTTCCCTTCACAAGACGCACCTTGACGGGGCTGCCGCCATTTTTTACACGCTCTTTTGCCCATTGTGTCAGATCCTGCTGCCACGCATAGGAATCGGGAAGATATGCTTGCAATACGATCCCTGCATAAAAGTTTTTAAATTGCGGTTGCTCGAGTGTTTTTTTAAACACCGCTACGGTTATCGCTAAATCCCTATACTCCTCCATATCAAGGTTGATAAATTTATTCTCCTGCTCTCCATCGGGTTTTGTATAGGGATTTTTTTGCGCTGCTTCATAGATTCGAGTAAGCTTTGCAACAAGCGTATCTACCGTTGCATCAAAATCAAGGGCATTGATCTGTGAAAAGATCGTTGAAATCTTAATAGAGAGGTAATCGATATTTGGATTGTGCATTGCATCGATATACTTTTGTACTCTATCCTCAGCCTCAGCTTCCCCCATCACCACTTCACCGATCAAGTTTACATTGACCCGCGTTCCTTCGCTTTTTCGTTTTTGTAAATGGGCGTTAAAGGGTTCGCTTTCACCTTTAATAACAACTGTTTTGGTATCATCTCTAATCTGATTGACAAAGATCGGCACCGATAGATCGGGAAAGAGTTTCCCAAAATTTTCAAACAACCATAAAAGCATCCTGTCTTTGGTAGTAAAAAAGTGTGCCATGCCGTGCTTTTGAAATAAAAAAAGAATTTGATCGGCCACTCTGGCATTATTACTTGTTCGAAATGCTTGATCCATCAGTTCAATAAGCAGTGCCTTATCTTTTGGATACTTTAGCATCGTATTCATCTTTTTATAAAAATCACGATCAAAATCACTCACAAGCTCAGTGGCTCTATTTTGCCACTTTGCGGCTAGTTCTATCGCTTCATCGATCATTATCTGTTCATTTTGCATTATTTATCCTTAAAATTAATCTTTTTTTAAAGAAATTTTAAGTAGCTTTACAGTCGGACTTTTTGTCTGTGGGGAGGGGGAAACCGCCAAGTAGACCCCTCCTGCTACTTCTATCTCTTAATGTTTTTTTCCTAAATACGCCTCTTGAATCGTTTTAGAATTTAAAAGCTCTTGCGAACTCCCCTCATGCGTGATATTGCCTACTTCCAATACATACGCGCGATCAGCCAGCTTGAGAGCAGCTTTTGCGTTTTGCTCCACTAAAAGCACCGTCACGCCCGCATCGGCAATCTCTTTGATCGATCGAAAGATCGCTTTTACCAAGATAGGTGCAAGCCCAAGGCTTGGCTCATCGAGTATCAAAAGCTTTGGCTTTGACATGATCGCCCGGCCGATGGCTAGCATCTGCTGCTCACCGCCTGAGAGCGTTCCTGCCAGCTGCTTACGGCGCTCTTTAAGTCTTGGCAGTATGTCATAGATCCATTCAAGCGTCTCTGATGAGTGTTTTTTTAGCGTAT
>JBNJHJ010000218.1:0-2975 GCA_051748365.1 Campylobacterota bacterium | reverse complement strand
AAAGATGTTCATTACGTTTTTAGTGGGCTTTTGCTATTATTAGAGCAAAACACACATAAGGAAATAACGTGATACATGATGATAAAACCTTCAAGAAAAGATACGGCTATATAAGAGGGGGCGCTTGATGACACTGCTGCTTTTGTATCTATTCATAGCGATCTTTGTGTCGTTTTTGTGTTCTGTTTTAGAAGCGGTGCTTCTTTCAAGCACACCCTCGTATATTGAAACACTTATCAAAGAGAAAGATAAAAAAACCGTTGCAATGCTTCGCAACTTAAAGGCAAATATCGATAAACCGATCTCTTCTATCTTGATACTCAATACATTTGCCCACACGATGGGAGCAGCAGGGGTGGGAGCTCAAGCACAGGTGCTTTTTGGACAAGAGTGGCAAGCGTTGATCGCGTTTGTTTTGACGCTTATTATTTTATACATCTCCGAAATTATTCCCAAAACGATAGGCGCACTGTATTGGAGGCAGTTGTTAGTGCCCTCAGGGTATCTGATCAGCTTTTTTATCAAACTCAGCTACCCCTTAGTCGTGTTTTCGACTTTTATTACCGAATTTATCTCAAGAGGTAAAAAGGATGATGTCAACTTTTCTAAAGAGGAGATTATGGCAGCGGTATCGATGGGAGAAAAAGAGGGAACGATACAATCAAAAGAGAGCGTTTTGATAGAAAATCTTTTTACGCTTAAAAGCATTAAAACTGAAGATATTATGACACCGCGCAGTGTTGTTTTTGCGCTGTCTACACAGATGAGCGTAGCCCAAGCTTTAGAAGACGATAGAATCTATATCCACTCAAGAATCCCCGTGTATGAGGGGTCAATCGACAATGTAGTGGGAATGGTGTTAAATCAAGTAATTCTTGAAGAAAGTGTCCAGGAGCGTGAAGATACAAAGATAAACGATATCGCCGTTGCTATCCATGCCGTTTCAGAGCATCTGCCTGTTTCGATGCTGATCGATCTTTTTATAAAGCGAAAAACGCATCTATTTTTAGTTCAAGATAATTATGGACAAACAAGCGGTGTCGTAACGCTTGAAGATGCTATTGAGACACTTTTGGGTGTTGAAATCATCGATGAGGTGGATGAGGTTGAAGATATGCAAGCTTTGGCAAAGAGTCAAAACAAAAAGAAAAAGTTTGAAAGTAAGATGCTGTTGCAAAAAAAGAAAAAAGAGAGAGGGCAAAAGACAAAGTAGGCTTTGGAATAAAAAATGTAACTTCTTTGTCAAATATGACAAAAGGAGTCAAAATGGCAGTGTTAATAACCCAAGAGTGTATAAACTGTGAAGCGTGTATGAATGAGTGCCCCGTAGCAGCGATTCTTGATGAGAACAATGAGAAAAACCCCTATGATGATAGGTATTACGTCAAGCCTGAAAGCTGCGTTGAGTGCGTGGGGCACGAAGATGACCCAAGATGCGCAGCAGCCTGTCCGACTGAGGGGGCAATCGTGTGGGATATGCCCTATACAAGCGAGTTTGAAGAGCATTTTAAAGATGCCCATGAAGCGGGAGTGTATGCAATACGCGTGCATAAGAAAAAGGGCTTGATGCTACCTAGCGTGAAATCCCAACCCTTTATTGAATCTGTCAGTTTAAATGATCGCAAAGAAAACGCAAACGTTCAGATCTAATGGCTTAATTTTATCGCATTGGCTGTTTCAAAAAGCAGCCTTGCACTTCCTTCGTACAAAATATCGCTTTTGAGTTGATTGCCTATCTCTTCATAGTTTGGAAAACCTCTTAAAATATGTACTTTTTTATTTTCTTTACAAATTCTATGACCGTGAAAGTTTGTAATGAGAGCATCGGCATTATTTAAAACCTCTTGTACATCTTCAAAGTCCCCAACCCTGTAGCCGTAACTTGATCGTTGTGAAGTGATCACTTCGCACGTTGCTCCTGCATCGCTTAAAGCCTGTTCAACGGCGTATGCGCCATCGGGTTCAAGGGCGATGACGATGTTGTTGCTGCCAAGCACAAAGTGTGTATCTAGCATCGCATCTTGCAGCCTTTTTCTCCAAAGCTGCACTCTTTGCGGGGGTTTTTGCGTCCCTACAAATGCAAGCATTGTTTGATAAAAATAATCACTGCACTCAAGTCCACTCAGTGATTTAAAATGAAAATGGTTTGCACCGTGCAGTTTACTAAAACTTTCCCCGCACTCTTTCATACTCCCACCCACACTGATGATCGCTTCACTATCGCCTAAGTTTTCTATCTGTTTAACTGTTATTCCTCCGCTGCTAAGTGCTCCTTGTTTTTGTCCTAAGTGCCCATCCATAGAAGTGCTCATATCAGGCAGTGCAAACACTTCAAATCCTAGTTCTTTTAAAGCAGCTTTTAACTGCTCAACTTCATAAGAGGTCATATTCACGTTTGGCAAAAGCGTGAGTTTTTTCTTTTTTGTGAGGTTAACAGGAGTTACTAACTGTTGTATCATCCCCTCAACGGCTTTTGCCCAGCCACTTTCCAACCCGCCTTCAAAATCCGGAGTATTGGCATAAACGATTTTGTGAGTATCTTTTAACCCCTGTACTACGCCTTTGATGTCATCGCCTTTTGTTTCAGTCATCCCCGTTGTAAAAAGCCCGATCAGCTGTGGCTGCACTTTTTGCGTGATATTTTTGATCGCTTCGCCAATAGAATACTCTCCCCCATCAATTACTGCTGTTATATCATTAACGGCGGTAGTTTGCACGGCAATGGGATCGCAAAAGTGGCGGGTAAAAAAGACTTTGGAAAAGCTTGCACACCCTTGGGCTCCATGCATCAAAGGCATACACCCATCCACGCCTAAAAACGCCAAATGCGCTCCCATGGGTTGGGAGTGTTTGAGTTGGTTCATACTCAGTGGTTTTAATTCCATGGGGCATCCTTTGCGACATTTTTAAATACGGGATTTTGCAGTGAGTTTGCCACATCTTGAGCTAAATTTAAAAGCCCCGCATACGCCCCG
>JBNJHJ010000217.1:0-3019 GCA_051748365.1 Campylobacterota bacterium | reverse complement strand
TATCATATTAACTACCGTAACTACGCTTGTAGGACTTTCATCGTTGATCTTTTTCCCAACCGGACAAGCGGCGATTTTCCAACCGATGGCCGTAGCGCTTGGGTTTGGGCTTGCTTGGGGGACGGTATTGAATCTACTGTATCTTCCGGCACTTTATGCCGTAACTCATAGGCTAAAATAATACCTATTCAAACAAGCATGACCGCCTTTGCCGGCGGTAGCCATGTTTTATGAGAGCATAGCTTTGATATCATCAAAGCTATTGACGTTGTGTAGAGATACGCAGATGATATCAAAACTGATAATATCATTTTCAAAATCTTTGATATCTTCAAGCTCTATGCTCTTGCCTAGAAGGACAAAATCATCCCCCTCTACGCGAAATAGTAAATTTTGAGGGTGTAGTTGCGTGATGAAGTGTGTGAGTGCGATGAGGTATTTATCTCCCTCTTTCCATCCATAGCGTTCGTTATATTGTGAAAAGTTTTTTAACATGATCACGTATGCTAGGCTATCGCCAAATTCATCGTTGTTAAGCACAGTGTTGAGATAATCAATATTGTAACTTTGGGTGAGCTTATCTTTAAAAAAGTAAGCAAATCGCTCTTTTTCAATCTCAGTGTGGGGTAGTTGATCACTTGTTTGAGGAAGCGTTATATCTTGCAGTGCCGTTTGTGCCACGGCAACGATTTGCGGGTCAAACTGTGTACCGCTATTATTTTGCAACTCTTTGAGGGCTTGATCGATAGACATTCTGGGTTTATAGATTCGGTTGGTAGTCATTGCATCAAATGCATCGGCAACAATCATGATTCGTGAGAGTTTTGGGATATCCTCACCTTTTAAGCCATAGGGATATCCTTTGCCGTCATAGCGTTCATGGTGGTATTTGACGATATGGGCTAACTCTTGATACATTGTGAGTTTATCTAAGATAAAATCACTTACGCTTACATGTTCTTGAATCAACTTATATTCAAGTGGGGTTAGTTTTGCAGGCTTGAGCAAGATGTTATCGGGGGTTTGGATCTTGCCGATATCATGCAGCATGGCTGCTTTAATGAGTTTTTGCACCGTATGCTCTTCATATCCAAGCGCCCTTGCTAACAGTTCACAATATTTTGCAACCCTTTTGCTATGCCCTGCGGTATAGGTATCACGCTGTTCGATAATATCGACTAACCCCTCAATCACCTCTTCATAATTTTTTGTTTTTTCCCTATCGTTTTTCTCTATCTTTGCACTCATTGTATTAAACGCATCGGCTAACTGTCTAATCTCATCATCGCTATCTACTTTGATACTGTGCGTGTAGTTTCCCTCTTGCATATGTTTAAAACCATCAAATAGTTTTTTAAAAGGGGTGATAAATATCTTTTGGGTAAAGATATAACTAATAAGAGCAATAGCAAGTGTTACTAAGATAACTAACACCAGTAGCTGCACTTGCATCGCTTTGAGTGTTTGAAAGTATTCCCCTTTTGAAGCGATATAATACGCTTCAATGCCATTAAGTAGATAGCTATAGATAAAATTTTCGTTATTATTTATGATTTGAAGCTGTTGTAGAGTAGATTCACTTTTTTCTTGCGTTGTCATCACTGTTTTATCGATACGGTGTTGTGCATTATTAAAGTAAAGTTTGTCTTTATAGCCCAAAGCGATAGTGAATTTTTGGTTTTTAATCTCTTTAAATAGCAGTTGTCCCACATTGGCACAGCTTAGAAGATAACCCACCTTCTTTTTATCATTATAAATCGGTTGTAGTTTTGATGCGTACAGACCATCTGCATTACTCAGTACTAGTAGCTCTTGCGTAAAATCATGCATTGATGGGAACGTATTTGCAACAGAAGCGTTTTCTTTGTTGAGGAGCTTTGCATTTGCATCTGCATCATAGGTAAGAATACCGCTATTTTGCAATGATGAAAAAGCAAGCAGCTCCCCATTTGTATCATAAACTATCAGTTGTGAACTTTGTGATAACTTTTGGTACTTGTGCAAAATATCGGCAAGTTTGAATTTTTGGATGTCAAAGGTGTTTTTGTAGTAGCGGGTTTTATCTTGGTATTTATCAAGTAAGTTTACCAAAAGCTGCACCTCTTCATCTTGAGTGATCAAATTGCTTCGCGTATCAAGCTCTTGCTTTAACTTTTTAAAATTTTTGTCAAGCTGTACAAACTCTTGGTTTGCAAGCTGTAGCTGATTTTTTTGTGAAATATCTTTGAGCATATTAATCATCACAAGCCAAAGCGCAACCGCCAAAGCGATGACGGTGAGAAATATAAGTGTAAATATCTTAACCTTGATACCGCTAAAACGCAAAAAGATCCTTTTTAAAATAGTGGCGTTACCTTGTCGACGTTGTCTTTGGTGATGCGAATAGACGTAACGATGATCTCTTTGTCTACAGCTTTATTTCGAAGCAGTGCATCGGTATAAAACGCTATCTCTTTGGCAGCTGTTGGATAGGTAAAGGTTGCATCCATCTGCCCGTTTTGAATCGCTCTTTGGGATTCTTTAATATAATCGATGCCCACAAGAGTAACCGCATCAAAGTCGATACCGTTTTTAGCCAAAGCAATACGAACACCCTCTTGCATCGCATCATTATGTGTGTATACGGCATTAAACTCTATCTTGCTTTGAATGATTTGATCCATCACCGCTAATGCTTCATCGGGGTTGTAGTTACCTACGGCAATCTCTACAATTTGCGCATCGGAATTTCTTTTGAATACCTCTTCAAATCCCTCTTTTCTATTTGTTACGGTATTAGCACCCACTTTTCCTTGAATCATCACGACTCTTGGCTGTTCTTGGCGTGAGATGATATATTTTGCCGCATCCTGTGCGATCAATCTGTCATCGGGATGGATATAGGTATGATACTTTTGCGTATCGGCTGCTCGGATAGCAAATACTATTTTTATCCCTTTGTCGTACGCTTTATCGATAACAGGAGCAACCACTGCTGCATCCACGGGGCTGACGATGATAGCATCGACACCCTTTGCAA
>JBNJHJ010000216.1:0-3046 GCA_051748365.1 Campylobacterota bacterium | reverse complement strand
TCACCATGCGTCATCCCAAACATGACCGCCCCATGTCATCCTGAACTTGATTCAGGATCTAGGCAAATACAAAGCACGAAGCTTTGAGTTAGATGAATTGAAAGTGGCTTTGCCGTCTTTCAAGAAGATAATAAATAATAAATAACAATATTTGAAGGAGATAAAATGTTTATATGTGGATACCACTTTCCTGCAAGCGAAGGAAATGATGTGGCTTTTGAAAAAGTAGTAGAAAAGATCGATGCAAACGTCGGAGATGTTTCGGCAAAAAAGGTGCTTTTAAAGCCAGAAGATAGAGACAGTAACCCGCTAGAAGATATCGTAATCGAACCGGGGACATTTATGCATAAAGCGTTTGTGGATTATTATGCAAACTCTGATATCGAGGGTGAGTATAAGATGATTTTTTATACCAACAAATACCAAATCAGTGAAATCTCTAAAAAATACGACGGAGATGCAACAAAAGATCTGTGTAAAAAGCTTGATGATATGAACCTATACAGAGTGAAAGTAAGCTAAGTACAGTCATCATCCCAAACTTGACCGCCCCACGTCATCCTGAACTCGATTCAGGATCTAGGTGGCAATGAGTTTTTATGGGGATCGCCTATTAAAAAAGAAGATATACAAAGGACAAAATATGAGTCAGCAAAACTTGGAGAGTTTGCAAAACGAAGCCATTGAAGAGGTTTTGCAAGCATATCCGGATAAAGCAAAGAAAAATAGAGCAAAACACTTAGGTGTTGATACACCCGAGGGAGTAAAAGGTGCTTGTGATAAAACAAAATCAAACAAGCAATCCGTTCCCGGGGTGATGAGTCAAAGAGGGTGTGCGTATGCAGGGTCAAAAGGGGTTGTGTGGGGACCGATCAAAGATATGATCCACATCAGCCACGGACCTATCGGATGCGGACAGTACAGCCGTGCAGGACGTAGAAACTATTACATCGGGACAACGGGTGTTGACACTTATGTAACGATGAACTTTTCTACCGACTTTACCGAAAAAGATATCGTTTTTGGCGGGGATAAGAAGCTCAAAAAAGCGTTAGAAGAGATAGATGAACTTTTTCCGCTTAATAACGGGATCTCTATCCAAAGTGAGTGTCCCATCGGTCTGATCGGTGATGATATTCAAGCCGTGGCAAAAGCACACAAAAAAGAGAGCGCAAAACCCACGATCGCCGTTTCGTGTGAAGGGTTTCGAGGGGTTTCGCAATCGCTTGGGCACCACATCGCAAACGATATGATCCGTGATGAGATCATGCCCGATACCTCATACAAAAAAGATTTTGAATCCACACCGTATGATGTAGCTATTATCGGGGATTACAACATCGGCGGTGATGCGTGGAGTAGTAGAATCTTGCTTGAGGAGATGGGGCTTAGAGTCATCGCGCAATGGAGTGGCGATGCTACCTATAAAGAGATGGCAATAGCACCAAAAGCAAAGCTTAACTTGCTGCACTGTTACCGAAGTATGAACTATATCAGTAGACATATGGAGCAAGAGTTTGGGATTCCGTGGATGGAGTATAACTTTTTTGGTCCAAGCAAGACAACGGAATCTATCCGCAAGATCGCTGCGTTTTTTGACGAGAGTGTGCAGCAAAAAGCCCAAGAGGTTATTGCTAAATACACAAAGATGACCGATGAAGTGATCGCAAAGTTCAAGCCGCGTCTTGAGGGTAAAAAAGTGATGCTGTATGTGGGCGGTTTACGTCCTCGACACGTAATCGGAGCGTATGAAGATCTGGGTATGGAGATCATCGGTACGGGATATGAATTTGGTCACGGAGATGATTATAAACGTACCAAAGAGGACCTTGAGCGAAGTACACTTATCTATGATGACGTGAATGAGTACGAACTTGAAGAGTTTGTCAAAAAACTCCAACCCGATCTTGTAGCAAGTGGGGTAAAAGAAAAATACGTATTCCAAAAGATGGGGCTGCCGTTTCGTCAGATGCACTCATGGGATTATAGCGGTCCATACCATGGATATGATGCGTTTGCTATCTTTGCTAAAGATATGGATTTGGCGCTTAATTCACCGGTGTGGGGCTATAACGATGCTCCGTGGGATAAAAAGGAGAAATCATGCAACAAGTAGACAACATAGTAAACGGCCAAAAACTGTTTTTAAAGCCCGAGTACCAAGAGGTATTTAAAAACAAGCAGGAGTTTGAGGGGCATGCAGGTGTGACCGATCCGCAAAAGGTGCAGGAGGTTTCGCAGTGGATGCAATCATGGGAGTACCGTGAGAAAAACTTAGCGCGTGAGGGGATTACGATCAACCCTTCAAAAGCGTGCCAACCTTTAGGCGCGGTGATGGCAGGACTTGGGTTTGAAGATACGATGCCGTATGTACATGGGTCTCATGGGTGTGTGGCGTATTTTAGAAGTTACTTTACCAGACACTTTAAAGAACCTACGCCGTGTGTGAGTGATAGTATGAGTGAGAGCGCTGCTGTTTTTGGCGGGCTTGCAAATATGAAAGACGGGCTGAGAAACGCTAATGCACTCTATAAGCCAAAGATGATTGCCGTAAGTACAACCTGTATGGCAGAAGTAATCGGAGATGATCTCAAAGCCTTTACCGTCGGTGCAAAAGAAGAAGCCGAGGGCGAGCTTGATGATGTATTGATCCCCTCTGCGCATACGCCGTCGTTTGTAGGAAGCCATATCACCGGATATGACAATATGATAAAAGCTATCTTAGAACAGACCAATCCGACTCAAGCTGAAAAAGTGCTTGATGAGGAGCGAATCAATATCATTCCCGGGTTTGAGCCATATTTGGGAAGCTTGAAAGAGATCAAAAGTATTGCAAAATCGTTTAGTGATAAAATCGTGATGCTAGGTGACCACGAAAAGCAATGGGACACTGGAGCAGGGGAGTACAAACTTTATGCAGGCGGTACCCCGCTAGAGCTTACAAAAACAGCAATCAATGCAAAAACAACGATCAGCTTGCAAAAGTATAGCTCAATTGCAACAGCAAAGCTTATCAAAAACAAGTGGAAACAAGAGTATAAAACAG
>JBNJHJ010000215.1:0-3083 GCA_051748365.1 Campylobacterota bacterium | reverse complement strand
TGCAGGGGGAGTTCATAGATAAAGGGTGTTAAACAGTGTTTTGGCATCAAAGCGAGTTTAGAAACTTGTAGCGCTCCTTTGGTGGAGTTGTACAGAAAAAAAAACAAAAGTTTACAAAGACAAAAAAAACAAGGAAAGGATGCATGCAAAGAAAAAATAAAAGGCGTAGCTAAACTCAGCGCTGCTACTGCGATAAAAGCAAACAGATCAAATACTCCGCCGCTTAGGATCAGCCACAAAAGCAGATAGATAAAAAAAAGTCGTAATACGTGAAAAAAGTAACTTCTTTTCATGGTTGCCCCTTTTGTCAGATTATACCATCTTTAACTCCAATCGATGCATGTGATCTCAGCACTTGTTCCAAGTCGCATCGGCGGACCCCAAAAGCCTATTCCGGTGTTGACATAGATGTAGCTATCTTCTTGCATCTTGTACAAACCTTTGAGATAGGGTTGTTGGAGTTTGACCAAAAAGTTAAAGGGCCAAAGCTGTCCGCCGTGAGTGTGACCGCTAAGCATCAAGTTTGGTTTAAAATCTTCTAGGTAATGCACAAAGCGCGGTTGATGGGCAAGTAGCAAAGTAGGGGAGGCGGGATCGATATTTTGTGTGGCTGCTTTGAGATCAGGCTGCAAAGATCCGTAACGGTAGCCAAAGATATCGTGAACGCCGATAATGTTGAGTTTGTTATCACCAAAGGAAACAGTCTCGCTGCTGTTTGCAAGCACGGTGATGCCAAGAGCTTGAATATAGTGCATAATATCTTCAATCCCGTGAAAAAATTCATGATTTCCCGTAATATAGTATACGCCGTGCTTTGCTTGTATGTTTGCAAAGTGATCCACCGCCGTGGCAACTTCGCGAACCTTTACATCTATCATGTCACCTGTAAGTACCACGATATCGGGGTTGAGGCTGTTGATCATCGCTACGCTTTGCTTGACAAAGTCCTCCTCTATAAGCCCGCCAATATGCATATCGCTAATCTGTACTACGCGCAAGGTTTGTGAAAAGAGTTTTTGATCATGTTTTACAAATTTGATAGAGGGCATTTTAGAGCCTTCATAGGCTGCTGTTCCTACATACAGTGTGCCGGCTGACACAAACCCGATATCACTGCTTTTTTTAAAAAATTCCCTTCTTTTTTTGTTCACGGGAGCATGGCGCTGCAACAGATGCAAAAACTCATAGATGATCCAAAAGGTAAAAAAGACAAATCCCACACCGATAGAAAGGGAGGCAAAAAAGTATAAAATGCTCGGAAAGTCGCTAAAATAGCGCGAAATGATGTAGCTTGCAACGCCTAAGGCATTAAAAATCACGACACCGAGTAAAATCTTTTGTGTTTTGGTTTTAAAATGCAACTTTTTGATCACACGGGCATAAAATAGATAATGCACGAATGCAAAAAAAGTAAGTATAATAAGAGGAAATAGTAACTTCATAAATGATTCCTTTAAAATTTGGAAATTGTAACACAAAAAGGTAAATATAATATAATGAAAAATTGCAATAAAACGTACATAATCGGTGATGTTCACGGATGTTTTTATACTGTAAAATCACTGTTAAAAAAGTTGCCAAACCACGCAAGAATCGTATTTGTCGGCGATATTTGTGATAGGGGACTGTACAGTAAGCGGATATTTGACCTGATACTAGAGTATGAATATGAGTGCGTTCTTGGTAATCATGAACGCTATATGATTGAATACACTATGGATATTTTAAAAGGCGGTACGAATCGGTGGCTCAAAGACTCTATGGGCGGTAAAGAGACGCTTGCTAGCTACAAAGGCGATACCAAAGCAATAATCAAACATATGGAGTATATCAAAACCTTGCCGCGGTATATGATGATAGAGAACTATTTTATCACTCACGGGTTTGGGTTGCCGTATTTTAAGCGCAAAGACCGACCACAATCGCTAGATGGGTTGACAAAAAATAGAATAAGCGATCAAAAAGAGTGGGGGCATGATTGGGAGAGTGGATATGAAGAGTATGACGTGATCAATATCTTTGGGCATACTCCCTATGCAGAGGTTAAAAGGGGCAAAAACTACTTCGGGATCGATACGGGTTGTGTATACGGCAGAAAGTTAACGGCAATTGAGCTAGGTTCACACAAGATAGTGCAGCAACCTCTGGATAAAAGAGATACGAAGAATTAAACTTTTGTTTTTAGATTGTATGCAAAAGCTAACTGTTATATCAAATTAAATATAATCGCTGCATAATGTATGAAGGAAGTCGATGAAAAAAATCTTGATTGTAGATCAAAACCTTACACTGCTAAAAGCGATCAAAAAGGTGTTGACAAAAAAGATAAAAAACATTGAAACTGTAACTTTTCAAACCCATAAAGAGGGGCTTGAGTATATAGAAAATACGCAAAATGACGAGATAGTCGTAGCTCTTATCAACGTCAAGCTCCCCGATGCGCCGGTGGGATCACTGGTAGATATCTCTTTGCAAAATGAGATCCCTACGATTGTTTTTAGCAATGAAGTGGATAAGCAGATTACGCAGCAGCTTGCAAAGAAAAAGATCATAGATCTGATCATGCGAAGCGGAGCAGGGAGCTTTCACCGCGCAATTACAAGCATAGAACGAGTGGTCAAAAACTACCATAAAACCGTACTTGTTGTAGATGACTCAAAAACACAGTTACTGTATCTAAGAGGTATCTTAGAAAAGATGAAACTCAGTGTTATCACCGCAGAAAACGGAAAAGAAGCATTGCAAATCTTGCGGAAAAAAGAGAGTGAGATTTCGTTAGTCGTGACTGATTATCATATGCCTGTGATGGATGGGATCGACTTTACGCTGCAAGCAAGGCAAGAGTATCAAAAAGACAGTCTTGGAATCATCGCCGTCAGCGGAGTGGATAATGAGGATCTGGCTACGGAATTTTTGAAAATAGGGGCAAATGATTTTATCAATAAACCCTTTAAAGAGGTGGAAGTACAAACAAGGGTGGAATCGAATCTAGAGCTGCTGGATCTGTTTAAAAAGGCAAAAGATCTCTCCGAAAAAGACTTTTTAAGCGGTGCTTTTAACCGACGACATTTTTTCAAAAACGG
>JBNJHJ010000214.1:0-3110 GCA_051748365.1 Campylobacterota bacterium | reverse complement strand
AATCATCTCTTGGGTGCATAAACTTTTTCCCCACTCCATTGCATTTGGTACATTGGTCGTAAATGTTAGCGGTAGTTTTTTATTAGGGCTTGCCTTTGGATTTTTCTACACTAGTACCCTTTTTTCTCCCACAATGAAAGCTTTTATCACAACCGGATTTTTAGGTGCAATGACAACATACTCAACATTTGCACTAGAGAGCTTTTTTTTATTGTATGGTGGCAATATTTTGTTGGGAGTTTTAAATATAGGTTTAAATGTTTGTGCTACAATCATCTTTGCAGGATTAGGATATCTGCTTATGATTAAATATGCAGTATAGGAGTAGATTATGAAAGCAGTGATGATTATTGCTACCGTAATTATGATTTTATCAGCAGGAGAGCTTATGAACAAGAATTTAAACGATTTTGAGAAGCAGGTGTTGTTTGAAAAAGCAACCGAGAGACCCTTTAGCGGTAAGTATGTTGATTTTGACAAAGATGGGGTATATACGTGTAAAAATTGTGGACACGCTCTTTTTAAGTCCGATACCAAGTTTAAAAGCGGCACAGGATGGCCAAGCTTTGATGCAGCGATAGAGGGAGCGGTAAAAGAGATCCCCGATAGCGACGGCATGCGAACAGAGATCGTGTGTGCTCACTGCGGTGCGCATTTAGGACACGTTTTTAAGGGTGAGGGCTTTACGCCAAGAAACACAAGACACTGCGTTAACTCTGTTTCGCTAGAGTTTGAAGATGAACAAAAGTAAGCTGTTTTTATGTGTGCTGCTATTTGTGACAATATTACAGGGAGAATCAATGGAGAAAAAAACCTATTTTGCGGCAGGTTGCTTTTGGGGTGTTGAGTACTATTTTGATAAATTAGAAGGAGTCAAAAGCGTTAAAAGCGGATATATGGGAGGCGAGACTAAAAATCCTACCTATAATCAAGTTCTTAGCAAAAAAACGGGGCATTTGGAAGCGGTTGAGATACTGTATGATATTGAGAAGATTAGTTATAAAGATTTAGTACAATACTTTTTTGAAATCCATGATTTTACGCAAAAAGATGGGCAAGGACCCGATATAGGTCCACAGTATCTCTCGGCAATCTTTTATCAAGATGCAAAAGAGCGTGAGATTGCTATAGATATAATAGAGCAGTTAGAGGCGATGGGATATGATGTAGCCACAAAAGTATTGGAGTATAAACCGTTTTATGAGGCAGAAGAGTATCATCAAGAGTATTACAAAACCAAAGGAAGCAGCCCCTACTGCCATAGTTATAGAAAGATATTTTAAAGGAGATTTGTGAAACACACAATCTTAGTTGTTGATGATTCAGGTACAAATATCGATTTATTGATCGGTTTGCTTGGCAAAAAATATGATCTTGTCGTGGCAACAAACGGTTTTGATGCATTAGAGATCGCTCGTCAAGAAGCAATCGATCTGATCTTACTTGATATTATGATGCCAAAAATTGATGGATACGGTGTTTGTAAAGAGTTAAAAAACGAGGAAACGACAAAAGATATTCCTGTTATCTTTGTTACGGCAAAAACTGATGAAGAGAGTATAGAAAAAGCGTATGATATCGGCGGTGTGGATTATGTGACAAAACCGTTTAAAGCCAAAGAGTTACAATCTAGGGTAAAAACGCAGTTAAAACTTCAAGAAACACTACAAAAACTTGAATTTTTAGCTTCGATGGATAGTATGACAGGGAGCTATAATCGGAGAAAATTTTTTGAAATAGCTAAAAAGAAAATGGCTACGATGGATGAAAACTGTTATGCAGTGATGATTGATCTGGATCATTTTAAGCTTGTCAATGACAACTACGGACACCATATTGGGGATGAGATACTAAAAAAAGCCGTTTCTTGCGTACAAAAGAATTTAGACCCCGGGGAGATTATAGGAAGATTGGGTGGGGAAGAGTTTGCATTATTGCTCCGTGCAGATTCGCAAAAAAACGCATCTTTGCGTTTAGAAAAGATGCGAGAAGATATACAAAATCTTTTTATAATTACCGATGAGCATGATAAGGTTGCAATCACGGCAAGTTTTGGTGTTACAAAGTATCTGCATCGCTTTGACAACATCGATAAACTTTTATCACAAGCCGATGATGCTCTTTATGAAGCGAAAAAAAATGGAAGAAATCGGGTTTATTTTAGCAAAAATTAAAGAAACTTCGCTATAATTTCGTCTAAACAACGCGACCGTGGTGGAATTGGTAGACACGCTATCTTGAGGGGGTAGTGCTTTCGGGTGTGCGGGTTCAAATCCCGCCGGTCGCACCACTTATTTTTTCAATCTTGCATATGCGCTTTCTACCGCTTCAAAAAATGCAAATCTTACCCCATGTTTTTCTAATGTTTTTACACCCTCTATTGTTGTACCGCCGGGGCTTGTTATCTTGTCTTTGATAATTGCGGGATGTTCGTTTGCAATAAGCGGGGCAAAACTATAAAAGTTACTTGCGACTAATTCATCGGCTAACGCCCTATCCATACCGCATTTGACCGCTCCATCGCTCATCCCTTCGGCAATGAGTGCCAAAAAAGCGGGACCACAGCCTGCAATAGCTGTTGCGATATCAAGTTGTGTTTCATTTTCCACCCAATAGGTCTTGCCGATACTACTAAAAAGTTGCAGCGCTTTTTCTTTGTAAGCGATATCTCCCGTTAGCGATGTGGTGGAGCTGTTGTAACTTGCACCTACATTGGGCATCGTGCGCACATAGTGCTTGCTAGGAATTGCTTGAAGCGCTTGCAGCGTTGTACCTGCTAGTACCGAATACAGCGCATTTGCTTTTCCCTGTAACTGCTTTGCAACATCTTCTAAAGCGTAGGGTTTTACCGCTAAAATGATCTCTTTATCATTAATATCATAGTTAGAAAGCATTGCATAGTCGCAATTGCATTCTTTGGCAAAATCTTGCAGTTTCTTTTGTGTCTTGCCCACAACTTCTATATCTATATTTTTGGGCAATCCTTTTGCGATTGAAAGTGCCATTGCACCGTTACCGATAATAGTAAGTTTCATTGTAGTACCTTGTGCGTGATGATTTTAAGTAGATGGTAATAGTCAGAGGCAAAGTGCCACTAACTATTTATTGAG
>JBNJHJ010000213.1:0-3114 GCA_051748365.1 Campylobacterota bacterium | reverse complement strand
GCAGAGAGGATAAAGATCAAAATAATAGCGTATTTAAAAAACGATTTGAGCGATTGATCGGTCACAAGCCCGATTGTGGCTAAGAAAAAGGTCACCACGGGAAGTTCAAAACTCAACCCAAACCCTATCATCAGCTTGGTAAAAAAGCTTACATATTCACTGATTCTGGGAGCTACACTTACAAGCGTTTCCCCAAAATTGACCAAAAACTCAAACCCAAAAGGCACAACGATATAGTACGCAAACGCTGCACCTAAAACAAACATTAACGTCGCAAAAAAGGTAAAAGGAATAATAAACTTTTTCTCATTTGCATACAGCCCCGGTGCCACAAAGAGCCATATCTGCCAAAATATCACGGGCAAGGAGAAGATAAAAGCGGTAAAAAAACTCACCTTTAGCGCGGTAAAAAACGCTTCGGGAACGCCTGTTGCAATCATCGTTGAATCTTCGGACAACACAGCTTTAAGCGGTTTCATCATCCACTCTAAAATAGGATCATAAAAGAAAAAAGCGATGATAAACATCACGATAATAGAGATTACGATATTGACCAATCTCTTTCTAAGTTCGGCAATATGGGGCTTCATATCTTCAAGCATTCTCATCCTTCTTTATAGTCTCGATCTTTTTTTCAAGCTTATGTTCACTTTTTTCAACATCTTTGACAGTGTCTTTGACCTCATCCACGCTTTCTTGCAAATCTTTTGTAATATCAAAGTTTTTAAAATCATCTATCGATGCCGTAGCTTCATCTAACTGCTTTTTATAACTGAGTGCTTCCTCTTTTAAATCAGCAATCTTTAACTCATTATCAATGGTTGATTTTGCTTCATTTAATCCGCCCTTTATCTTTTTGAAAAACTTTGCAGTCTCCATCAGCGCCGTGGGCAGCTTCTCCGGACCCAAAAAGATAATAGCAATCACTGCAACTATAAGTAGTTCAGTTATTCCCATTCCAAACATATGTGTTACTCCTTCTATGGCAAAGTGAAATTATACCTTGTATCACTTTAAAAGATATAGTGCTAATTCATCCGCAAGGGAGAAATTTTCATTATAATATCTATTTCTAATTTTTATAAGTTTGTCATGTTTGAGCAAGTGTTGTGCTTTTTGTTCCATAGAGGAGGAATCGGGCTCAAACCCCACACAAGATCGCAGCCCTAAAAACAGCTTTTCCGTTGCGATATCTGCGTCACTAAGATACTCTTTTGTGCTATAAAACGGTTCATCTATATAGCGCTCAATCTCTTTGTGCATGCTATAGCGCACCCCATCAACCATCCCGATAGCCCCCGCTCCTGCTCCAAGATACTGCTCATACTGCCAATAGCCTAGATTATGCAAAGAGGGTTGTCCGAAATTGGATACTTCATACTGCTTAAACCCGTTTGCCTCAAGAGAGGTTTTGATAAACTCCCAGTACCTATCCTCGCCAAGCTCCATCCCCTCAAACTTCGTACCGCTTTCAACGGTGAGCTCATACGCGCTGAGATGTTCTATCTCAAGTGCAAAAAACTGTTCTAAATCCTTTTGCAAAAGCGCAACGCTATCAACTTGCGTATTATAGATCATATCCATCGATACACGCGCAAAGTTTTGCTTTGCTATCTGTATTGCCTCGATTCCTTGTTTAGGGGAGTGTGAACGATTAAGGTGGCGTAATTTGTGTGTATCAAAGCTTTGCATCCCAAAACTGATCCGATCAGCGCCCAATCTTGCGATCTGTTCTTGCCATTTTGCATCGGCACTGTTTGGATTTGCCTCAATTGTTATCTCTTCAATCCCCCGCGGCAGCATCTGTAAAATCGGCTCATAGTAGCTAGCATCTACACATGATGGCGTGCCTCCTCCGATAAAAACGGTACGAATAGCGTTGTGTTTTGCTACGATATCTTCTAATTGTTCATACAAGGCATCAAAGTACCTTGGAATTAAAAAATGTTGATTGGTATATGAGTTAAAACTGCAGTAGTAACATTTGCTGTCACAAAAGGGAATATGAATATATAGAAGCATAAATTAATCACTTTTTGAGTAAAATTATAGCAAAATCAGATGTAGAAATATTAATCAAACGGGTATTTACTATAATCAAAATATTATGGAGAGAACAAACAATGGAAAAAAGATACAGACCCAATGTGGCAGCTATCGTTCTTTCTCCAAAATACCCTGAAAAGTGTGAATTTTTTATGGGGCTTCGGAGTGATCTAAACAATGTTTGGCAATTCCCGCAAGGCGGTATCGATAGCGGTGAAGATCCAAAAGAAGCACTTTTTAGAGAGTTAAAAGAGGAGATTGGAACCGATAAAGTAGAGATCATAGCAACCTATCCGCACTGGGTAAAATATGATTTTCCCGAGATAATCGCTAAAAAGATGTACCCCTATGACGGACAGGTACAACGATACTTTTTAGTACGTCTTAAAAGTGATGCAAAGATAGATTTAGCAACACACGATGAGATAGAGTTTCAAGATTACACCTTTAGCAGTTTTAAAGATGTGGTAGAGATGACGACGCATTTTAAAAAACCGGTATACAAAAAGGTGCTGAGTTATTTTAAAAAAGAGGGATATATTTAGCGTAAGGATAAAAAAAGATGTTGATAGTACAGAAATTTGGCGGAACAAGTGTCGGCGACTTAGATAGAATCGAAAATGTCGCAAAAAGGGTAGCTAAAGCAAAAGCAAACGGGGATGATGTCGTTGTCGTCGTTTCGGCGATGAGCGGCGAAACAAATAAGCTTGTTGATTACGCACACCACTTTAGCAAATCTCCGTCTAAAAAAGAGATGGATCTGCTGCTAAGTTCGGGAGAGCGAGTTACCAGTGCGCTGCTTTCAATAGCGCTTAATGAGATGCACACCCCGGCTGTAGCAATGACGGGACGTGAAGCGGGAATCTTGACCGATAGTTCACACACGATGGCAAGAATTTCCAACATCGATCCAAAGCCGATGAATGATGCGATCAAAGAGGGCAAAGTTGTGGTTGTAGCAGGATTTCAAGGGATCAGCTCCGATGGAAGAGTCACTACGCTTGGACGCGGTGGTAGTGATCTCAGTGCCGTAGCGATCGCAGGAGCGCTCAAAGCCAATTTGTGTGA
>JBNJHJ010000212.1:0-3128 GCA_051748365.1 Campylobacterota bacterium | reverse complement strand
ACGGATTGGTCTTTATGCACTCGTTTTTTATTAAAATGGGCCATGCAGTGCGTGCAGCCTTTTTCATCGCTACAGTAGTTGCAGTTAGAGTAGATGATGATATTTTTTTGCGCAGAGGTGTGCAGAATATGTTGCAATATCGATAAACCCGCTTGCATATCATGATCATAGATGATGCACGTATAGTCCCTATGGAGCTGCTTATATCTGTTGATCGCTTCATATTTTTCTTTTATAAGCAGTATCTGTACATCAAACGCATCCAGTGCAGCTTGCAACTTTTTCATTGAAGCTTGATTTTGTGTGTTGGTGATTATTAAAATACTATGGTCCATAACTCTCTTTTTTGTTTTTATCTTAGCAAACTTATGTGAAAAACTTATGACAAGAGCCGGTATCCTTGAGATGGAAGATTGACTATCTTGTCTTTTCCTATCACTTTACGCACTCTTTTTACAAGAGCACGCAAAGAATCGCTTGATACAAATTTGTCTTGATAGACAAAGTTTTGTATCATCTGACTTGAGACGATCTCATTGCGGTTAATGACAAAAAGATAGAGCATTTCACGCTCTTTTTTTGTCAGATACACCTCTTTATCATCTTTGTGTAGCGTTTTGTTATGAAGATTATATACCAACCCATCGCCAAGATCAATCGAATCATTGATTTTCATCTGCTGTTTTACCTTAAAGAGCAACTCCTGCACATGAAACGGTTTTTTCAAAAAATCATGGCATCCGTTTGTATAGGCTTTTGTGATAGTTTTAATGTTTGTATCGGCGCTAATAATGATAGCGGGCGTATTGGTGTAACTTTGCGATAGATACTGTAACAACTCCAATCCGTCAATGTGGGGGACATTGATATCA
This sequence comes from Campylobacterota bacterium, assembly GCA_051748365.1. Lineage (GTDB taxonomy): Bacteria > Campylobacterota > Campylobacteria > Campylobacterales > Sulfurovaceae > TCS-49. The sequence goes on along the minus strand of JBNJHJ010000212.1, from coordinate 2,256 downwards.
AGAATAAAAAGATTATACATATTTCCGATATTTTTATAGGCACTCTCACCGTCGTAATATGCATCGACTTCGCATTCTTTTAATTGCGAGAGGATATCGCATATTGTGTCATTGAGAGCTACATCATCTTCAAGTAACATTATTTTCATCACATTAATCCTTTATACTTCAAATCGATACTCAAACGTATTGGTTTTGTTTTGTGTTATTACATCTATTTTTATATCATATTTTTGCGCAATTGTAAAAACGATACTAAGACCCAATCCATATCCACCTTTGACACTATTTTCTCTTTTGTATCGCTGAAAAATCTTTTGTGAATCTTTGATCGGTTGTCCATGCGTCGTAAAACGCAAGATCGCATAGTCGCTGTTTTGTGCATAAAGTGATATTTCGATTTTGGTGTTGGGGTATGCGTATTTGATGGCATTAGAGAGATTATTATCGATCAATCTACACAGTTCGCTATAACTCATCAATACTTTACATTTTCCCACTTGTGTAAAGTTGATCTCTTTGTTGGCTACTTCAGCGATAGATTTAACAAATGCGATCCGCTCTTTTAGTAGGGAGTCAAGTTCTATATACTCTTTTTCAAATCCTTCACGCTCTTGTAAGATACTAAAACTCAAATCTTCATAAGAGAGGTTCAGACTTTTGGTAGCAGCTTCAATCTGCTTAGAGTATTTATCCTTTCCATAGAGGCTATCTCTAAGCTCGTTATTGAGCGTGATTATACTTAAGGGGGTGCGAATTTCATGGATAGAATCTTTAACAAAAATATCCTGTTCATGAAGAAGCTGCTCTTTTTGTGAGAGCTTATTATTGATCAATTTGCATGATTGGTTGATGTTTCTTGCTAGCACGCCAAGCTCATCATTTTGGTTTAAGAGTTTATCATCACTAAGAGGCTTTCTGGCATTGACCGCTTCTTGCATTAGCTGTAGGGGGTTTAAAAATACTTTTTTAATAAAAAAATAACTTAAGAAGATAAAGAGGATTCCAAAAATAAACACTAAGGCCAACTCTTTTTGCTGCCGCGATACCATCTGCGTGTATTGATCGTGGTTGATTACGATAAGATATGACAGCCCAAGGTTGTTGTTGCTGTTAAGTTTTTGTTCTTTGACATATAGCAGTTTTGAAACACCGTCTTTTGCATCCTCAACCACCACCTCTTCAAGGCTTGCTTTTTTATAGATATGCTTTGGTGCTATCGAGTTTTGCGTTGCAATATGTGTAGTGGGAAAAAATAGGTCGTAGTGACCGTTACGGCAGTTGATGTATGCATCGATTGATTGAATATGGGGATGGTTGTGTAGATACTGCCGTATTGGCGCAAGTTGTTTTTCGTAGTTGCCGTGATCATAGCTAAGCACCAAAAGATAGTTCTCGTTGGCATGGGTAATTTTCATAATACCGTAACCGATAAAAGTGTCTAAGTTTTTTTCATACAGCGGTGTAGAGAAAAAAGTTGTTCCATCTTCTTTAAGATTGCGAAGTAGATGTTTTCTATGGAGGTATTGAAACTCCTTTGCATTATTATGTAAGGTTGCATCTAAGTCAAAAAGTGCTATATCGATAAAATTTCCCCCTAGAAAGCTTTCTAGGTTAACGTGAGGATTTTTTTGCAGTTTTTTTGAGACCTCATGCCCCTTTTTTTTGACTAAGTCGTAAGCGCTGGTATAATCATCAAGCATTGCATCTAAGAGTGTATTGGTTTTTGTTTTGAGCGTATAATAGATGAGTTGATTGTTTTGTTCCTTATTGCATGCAATATGCTCTTTTGCGGTGTGATAAGATACTATCATTATTGAAATAAAGCTTACGGCAATACAGGTTGCATAGAGTAAAACTTTGATCTTTAAACTCATCTATTCCCTTCAGTTTCTGTGTCGTTTAATCTACATATTCTATTATAATTTAAATTTATGAAATTAGTGTGACAAAAAAGCAATATTTAATTGTATTTAGCACTCATGCTTGACAAGTGCCAAAAAATTAGTATATAATTACAACGTTGATACAAAGAGTGTCAACATATATAATCAAAAGATATAAGGAGTGGACAATGTTACTATCGAAATTTGATCCCTTTAGAGAGTTAGATACGATGCAAAGAGCGTTTTATAACTTAGGACAAGCAGATGCAAAAAAAGATGAATCTATTAGTGCATTCATTCCTCAAGTCAATACAAGAGAGGATGAGAGGGCATATTACTTAGATGTTGATCTTCCCGGAGTTAAAAAAGA
>JBNJHJ010000211.1:0-3184 GCA_051748365.1 Campylobacterota bacterium | reverse complement strand
TTTTAAATTTTAACGAAAATGGGCTTAAGAGGTCGGTTTTTTGACAGAGATCCTAAATCAAGTTTAGGATGACGCATCTGTGACGCATGAATCCTCTCTTTCATGCCAACCTTACTCTTCCCTTTGTCATGCCAAACTTTCTCTTTCCCGTCATGCTGAACTTGTCTCCCAGTCATGAAGCCAACCTTGCTCCTCCCTCTGTCATGCTGAACTTGATTCAGCATCTAGTTAGTGCTTTCCAAACGTGTCGGATTTTTAACACAGATCCTAAATCAAGTTTAGGATGACATATCTGTGTCTAGATACTCCTCACCTCCCGTGATACCAAACTTGCCCTCTCCGTCATACCAAACTTGATTTGGTATCTCTACACAAAATAATAACCGCTTACCTTAAAAACCAAACACCATCGGCACGCTCACAAGCACCACAGCCGAATATACAAGCGATACAAGCCATCCGATCTTTACAAAATCCGTAGTTTTGTACCCACCAAGTGAGCTTACCATGAGATTGGTTTGGTATCCATAGGGCATCATAAAACTCGCACTTGCTCCATACGCAACAGCAAAAACAAAAGGCATCACATTTGCATCTAATGCAACAGCCGTGGCGTACGCTATGGGAAACGCTAACGCAGCGGCTGCATTGTTAGTGATACTTTCTGTGAGCAACAATGTCAGCAGATATATCCCTACAAAACTGCCATACACCCCAAAACTTCCAAAACTCTCTATCACAAACCCCGCAAACCCCTCCGCTACGCCGCTAGCGACAAGTACTTTGGCAATGGCTAGACTTGATCCTACGATAATAAAGATATCATACGCAAAGCGCCTTTTAATCTGTGCAAAGTCCATCGTCTTAGTCAGTAGCAACACTCCCAGCAAAACAAGCAAACCCTTCAAAAGCGAAAGCACGCCTAACGCTCCTAACAAAATAACTGTTGCAAATCCGCTCAGTATCGCAAAACTTTTGGTGTTGCTAAACTTTTTTTTGTGCTCTATATTTGAAAAAATGTAAAAGTTTTTAGCGATATTATCTCGATTTTTAAAATCATTACCTACTGCCAAAATAAGCCGATCTCCTGCTTGAATCGTTTCATTTCCAATCTTGGCAATGCTTTGAGAACCTCTCTTAAACGACACGATCGCCGCGTCAAACTTAGAGCGGAAATTCGCTTTTTTGACCACTTCTCCTACTAGATTTGACTCAGGAGTGACGATAGCATCAACAAGCTTGAGTCTTTGCAGATCCACTCCGTCACTTATATGCAACCCGTCAAACTTTTGAAACAGTTCAATATGCTTGATATCACCGCTAAATATCAGCCTATCCTCTGCTTCTAGTATTTCAGCGGGGCTTACCGGCGATATTGTTTTTTTACCTCTTTGTATCTCTAGTAAAAACAGATACTCCAGTGCTCTTAAGCCGTTATCTTTGATACTTTTGCCGATAAGGCTGCTAGTTGGTGCAACCTTGAGCTCAATGAGATGCTCCTCTGCCTCTTTTGTATCGTTTTTGTAGCTAGGAAGCAGCCTGCTTGCAACGATTACGGTAAAAACCACCGCAACCGTGAGCATCGCCCCCACCGCAAAAAAGTCAAACATCCCAAGACCCGGCAATCCGTTTTGCAGTACAAAAGAGTTGACGATCAGGTTCGTAGAGGTTCCTACAAGCGTCATCGTACCGCCTGCAATAGCAAAATACGATAGCGGAATAAGCAGCTTTGAGGGCAGATGCAAACTATTGTTTTTGATCACACCCATCAAGCTTGCCACCACCGCCGTATTGTTCAAAAATGCTGAAAATATCGGCGTGATGATGCCTAATCGAAACAGTGAGAGTTTATAGCTTGGTCTAATAAGTAGCTTTGAAAAATACTCTACAATAACTGTTTTTTCAATCGAAACCGAGACTAAAAGCAAAAGAAGCAACACGATAAGTGAACTGTTGGTATAGCTGCTACTCCACTGCGACACATCAAGTAATCCCACAACATAATATAGCGTTGCTAAACCGCCAAATAGATAAGACGGTCGATATCTGCCCTGAAGAAGCAATACAAGAAGGGTGAGTAAACTAAGAGCGACAAACAGTTTCAAATCTCTTTGCACTCCCACTCAGGGTAATGAATTCTTATGTATTCATTCAAAGCCCGTTCAGCGTCACTATACTCTCTTTTGTGATCACTGTACTTTGAACTTGCAACACTTTCTACTATCATCCCCGCACCCAATGTTTCGTTGCTATACCTATCGATAATGATAAAACTTCCCGTATAGCGATTGGTTTCATAAGAATCTACCGCAATAGCTCGGTCAAGCTTGAGCGTACATTTTGCGATATCGTTGAGTTCAAGCTGCTTAGTTTGCAACTCTTGGAAAGTATTCACATCTTTTTTGTACTCTATAGCTTCAAAACTACCGTTTATCACGCTTGTTGCTCTTTTGATGATGTAGCTAGAATTTAGATGCATAGGCACTTCACTCATCCACACAATCATCGTCGAAAGCCTGTTTGAAACATGAGGAACCGCGTCACTTTTGACAATCATATCGCCACGGCTTATATCGATCTCATCTTCTAAAGTTATCGTTGTTGCCATGGGGGCGTAAGCTTGGTTTAGAGTATTAAGTGCTAGGTGGGTGGTGCTAGGATTAGTTGCTGTTGGATTGATAATTTCTTTTACTTTGCTTGATTTTTTTGATGGCAGTACCATAATGCTATCACCTACTTTGATAGTTCCACTTGCTATAGTGCCACAAAAGCCTCTAAAGTTTAGATGAGGGCGGTTGACATATTGCACGGGTAAGCGAAAAAAAGTGCTAGGTGCTAGGTGGGTGGTGCTAAGATTGATGCTATCGAGTAGTTCCATTAGTGGTAAATCTTTGTACCATGAACACTTTGCAGAGTTACTTACTATATTGTCACCATCTAGGGCAGAAATTGGAATATAATGGGTGTTAAGTGCTAAGTGAGTAGTGTTAAGATGTTTGAGTACTTCATCTTTGTATTGTTGTACAATTTCATCAAATCTATCTTGTGAAAAACCTACTAAATCCATTTTATTTATGGCAATAACAAGGTTTTTTATTCCTAAAAGGGTTGCAATATAAGAATGTCGTTTTGTTTGGGTAAGCACCCCTTGCCTTGCATCGATGAGGATGATAGCTACATCCGC
>JBNJHJ010000210.1:0-3185 GCA_051748365.1 Campylobacterota bacterium | reverse complement strand
ATCTCTGTTATGAAACCGACTCGCTTCGCAAGCACAACCCAGATGCTGAATCAAGTTCAGCATGACGGCGGGGCGGGCATTGAAGAAAAATGTAATACGTCATCCCCAACTTGATTCAGGATCTAGTTCATGAAACCGACACCCACTATATGTATAAAAAGTATACAACCAAACTGTATACTTAAAATCAAATATCCTTTATAATGGTGAACGAAAATAATCAAAGGAGCTGAAATGGAAAATTTCACGGATGTTGGATATATCCTCGATGGATTTTTATTGGTAATCGCCGGAATCTTAGTTATGTGGATGGCGGCAGGATTTGCGATGCTCGAAGCGGGGCTTACACGAACAAAAAACAATGTAACGATTTTAACCAAAAACGTTGCACTCTTTTCAATTGCAAGTATGATGTACTTTTTTATCGGGTACAACATAATGTATGGTGACGGTAATGCGTTTATGGGCGGCGGTTTTGCTCTGAGCGGATTTATGGCAGAAGATTTTGCTACGCCGATTTCGGCAGACTTTTTCTTCCAACTTGTTTTTGTAGCAACGGCTGCATCGGTTATTAGTGGAACGATTGCAGAACGTATGAAGCTTTGGCCGTTTTTGATCTTTGTGGTTATTTTGAGTGGATTTATCTATCCGATCCAAGGACACTGGACATGGGGCGGTAGCGAACTTGGCGGTGTAATCAGCGGATTTAGCGATTTTGCGGGATCTACGATCGTACACTCAGTCGGTGGTTGGGCTGCGCTTGCTGCAGTGTTACTACTAGGAGCAAGACGCGGTAAATACGGTAAAGACGGATCAGTGAGACCGATTCCGGGATCAAATATGCCCCTTGCAACACTGGGTACTTTTATCCTCTGGATGGGTTGGTTTGGATTCAACGGCGGGTCACAACTTGCTATTTCAAGCAAAGACGATATCGATGCGTTTGCAACGGTAGTTGCTAGTACAAACATGGCTGCAGCAGTGGGTGCGGTAACCGCGGCACTTGCAACACAATTGATCTACAAAAAAGTAGACCTTACTTTTGTACTCAACGGTGCATTAGCAGGGCTTGTGTCGGTAACGGCTGCTCCTGATACGGGAATATGGTATGCAACGCTTGTAGGGTGTGTCGGTGGTCTTTTAGTAGTGATTGCGGTGCCTTTATTTGATAAGATCAAGATAGATGATCCTGTAGGGGCACTTTCTGTGCACTTAGTAGCAGGTATCTGGGGAACGTTGGCAGTAGGGCTTTTTACGGCAAACGCAACGTTTTTTGACCAACTCAAAGGGGTTGTCGTGATCGGTATCTTTGTTTTTGTTGCTTCATTTATCGTATGGTTTATCCTTGACAAGATCATGGGACTAAGAATCAGCGAAGAGGAGGAGGTCGATGGAATCGATATCCATGAAACGGGTCTTGAAGCGTATCCGGAATTTACAAGAAACTAAACAGATATTTAGTTGCAAAAGGAGAACAAAATGAAAAAGATTGAAGCAGTGATCAAACCCTTTAAACTCGAAGATGTGAAAGATGCACTCTTAGAACTTGGGGTTGCGGGGATGACGGTGACGGATGTAAAGGGACACGGTAGGCAGCAAGGACATAGTGAGCTGTACCGTGGGGCTGAGTATGTGGTAGATTTTTTGCCAAAACTTAAGGTAGAAGTGGTTGTTGACGATGCGATGAGCGAAGAGGTGATCAAAGCGATCGTAGAAGCAGCACGAACAGGCAAGATCGGGGATGGAAAAGTATTTGTCACCGATTTAGAAAATATCGTTCGTATTAGAACGGGCGAAGAGGGTAGCGAAGCGATGTAGCACAAAAGGGCTTTTATGCCCTTTTGACCCTTTTTACTATTAAAATTCCTCCAAATACTACGGGGATTATCCCCAAAATCTGCATAAGTGTAGCTACCTCTTCAAGCAAAAAATACGCAAAGATCATCGTATAGATAGGACCAAATGCCGTCATCGCCGCAGCTTTTGTAACGGGGATATGGTGTATCGCCTCTACCCAAAATATTTTTGAAAGTCCTAGCAAAAACAGCCCGTTAATAAGTAAAAACGGCAGGGCATCGGTGATGTTTTGTAGTGAGGGTGTAGTGTTTAAGATAAACGCTAGAAGCAGTAAAAGCGGGATAGAGACCAAAGTACGCACAAACAAAAGCGTATGTGCCGTTACAAGATCTCTTGTTCTTTTTTGGTAGTGGTTTGCAAGAGGTGCCGTCATTGCTGCAAGCAAGACTAAAAAATCTCCCGTGTTGAGCGTAAAGCCCTCAGCCCCTTGTGAAAGAATGAGCATCGCTCCGCTTCCCATCAAAAACGCTCCAAATATCTGAAGCGGGGAGAGGTATTCGTTTTTGATGACGTTAAAAAACAAAAAGGAAAACAGAATCTGCAAAAATAAAATAACCGCAGCGTTGGTAGCGGTGGTGTATTGCAGCCCCGTAAATAAAAAGATATATAAAAGCATGATAAAAAGTGATGAAAGCGCGATATCTTTGTATGCTTTTTTGTGCCCTAGCTCATGCCATTTGCGCTTAAAGCTTAAAACCGTCGCAAAGAAAAAGAGCGCCACGACACTGCTAAGAGCTAATGAAAAAAGCGGATCGAGATATTGGAGTGAAAAGATAGTGACAATAGGGAAAAAACTCCACAGCAGTGTTTCACTGAGGATATAAAGTTCTCCCTTTTTTTCACGCGTAAGTTGCATCAAATAGACCTTTTTTAGATGCAATTGTAGCAAAACCCCCAAAAAGGGGTTTGTGTATCTATTTGCCGCTATTTTGCAGTGTCGGGTCGGTGTTGATCATATCATCATGTTCATCCATCTTCCACGGAAGTACTCCGGGACTGTCATGGACAAAGCGTAGATACTTTTCAAACTGATCAAGAATATCGTTGATAATGGCACTTTTGTCATAGCCATACAGATCATAGTGTTGGCCGCCTCGTTTGAGAAACACTTCGGCATTATAATACTGTTCATCTCCATCAACATCTCTGCTTTGCTCAGGATAGGCAAAGGTGGGCTTAGCATATCCTCGAAGCCGTACCTCATAAATAAAATCAACATCATCTTTTACTACCGTGATCATTGAGCGGGTGTTTTCGCTATCAAACTCTACCTCGGTATTCCAGCCTGCATTTTTAAGCTCTTCTTTGACCTCTATCATGCTATCATA
>JBNJHJ010000209.1:0-3199 GCA_051748365.1 Campylobacterota bacterium | reverse complement strand
GCATTCCTGAAACATCAGATGAAGCAGCAATGCAGCCAAAAAAATCTAACACCTTTGTAGTAAGAGAAAATGCCGCAGTAGCCAATCAAGTGGGGGTTGCAACAGGATCACAAGTAAGCATAAAAATAACTCCCGATGATGGAGATCGTACAAAAAGAGTAACGATGGGACAGATTAAAGAACTGCAGCGTGATGAATCTACTGATGAATTAGCAACAAGTGAAAGAGTGGTTGATATTCAAGAGGTAAGAGTATCACTTGCGCAAGATTCCCTCATCGATCTAGTCGATGGAGGCGTGAAGTTGCCTGACGGGGTAGAACAAGAGTTTTATGTAGTGGAGGATAGATAATGATAAAAAAAACGGTAACACTATCGGTAGTATTAGCCGCAACGCTTTATGCACAGCCAAATATCGGCGATGCGATGCAGCAGCAAAAAGAGTTTCAAGCACCGCAAAGAGAGGTTCCGCAAATCCCAAAGCTTCCTATTGAAGAAGAGGTATTAGAACCTACAAAGCAAACTCCTAAACCTGTACAAGAGCAACAAGTCAAAGAACCCAAAGCTCAAACGATAGAAAAAGAAGAGGTGTTAGAGCAAAACAATATACGACAAGATATTGAGCCAAAATCCAAACAAGACCATGTGATCAAAGGGTTTGAATTTTTTGGAAATGAATCTATTAGCGACAAAGAGTTGCACGGTGTTACTGACTTTTTAATCGACCGTGAGTTAAACGCAAAAGTTATCACCGCCGCACTAAAAGAGGTGCAGATGATCTATAGGGCACAAGGGTTTGATAAAGCAAAAGCGTATGCATTTACCGATAGTGTAGTAGATGGAGTCGTGGGGATCGCTATTCGTGCTAGAGAGCATGAAATGTTGTCAAATGATGCAAACCGTATTCACTCCGATACAAAACTGCAAAATATCATCAAACCCGTAGAGGGTATATTTGTGCGAAAATTTGATTTTGAGGGGAACGAAGCAATACGTGATAGTGAACTTCGCAGAGTCGTTTCGATCAATGAAGGGCGAACGCTTGATACAAAAGCATTGCTAGCTTTAGCAGATGAGATTACGGAGTATTACGCTTCAAGAGGCTTTATGAGAGCTAGAGCTTTTATCTATAAAGATGATATAAGTGAAGATGGCGTAGTAAAGTTTACAATTAGAGCAAGTAAACATGAAGAGATTTTACAAGATCCAAATCTTTTATCTTTAGATAACCCACTGCCCAAACGAGTAGCTCAGCCTAAAGTGCCACCTCAAAAAACTCCTACTGAGGTAGTCAAAGAGAGTATGCCAAAAGAGGAGGTAAGTGAAAAAGAGGATTTTGTTGAGCCTAAAGCAAAAGAGATGACCCTTCAAGTAGAAAGTTTTATATTTGAAGGAAATACAGTATATAGCGATGAAGATTTGGCGACTATAGTATCTCCATATAAAGATCAACCGTTGAGTTTTAGTGATTTAGAAGCGGTGGCTTCAACTGTTACAAGACACTACAGAAGAGGGGGTTACTTTGTAGCTCGTGCATTTGTTCCTGCCCAAACAATCGAAGATGACATCGTAACAATTCAAATAGTAGAGGGAAATTACGGGGAATTTCATCTACAAAATAGTTCACTTGTTAGTGATGCAACCGTGCAAGCGATGCTTGATGATGTAAAAGATAGAGATATCGTTAGCACCGATACGCTAGAGCGGGCGATGCTTATCATCAACGACACTCCCGGAAGCGTGGTAACCCAAGCTGATGTAGGGCCCGGAAGTGAAGTCGGCACGAGTGATTTTATGATAGCAACGCAAGCGACCAATAGGTTTGACGGATATATCGTAGGCGATAATTACGGCAGCAGATACACGGGTAAAGAAAGAGTCAGCCTTGGAGTAAATGTCAATTCACCATTTGGTATCGGGGATAAAATAGCGATCACTTCGATGCTAAGCAATAAAGAGGGACTCAAAAATATAGGGGTGGATTACTCCTTTTTGGCAATGCCAAATGGGCTTAGGGCAAATGTTTATGCTTCTCATACAGAGTATGAACTTGGCAAAGAGTATAAAGAACTTGATGCAATAGGAAAGTCAAACAGCTTTGGCGTGGGGGTGGATTATCCGCTTATTCGCTCACGACTTGAAAATCTCAACCTTTATGCAAATCTTGAAACAAGAAGCATGAAAGATGAAATTAAAGCCATTGATACGACGACAAAAAAGAGTATGGATGTAGCAAAAGCGGGGATGAGGTATAGTAAAAACGCCCTGCTATGGGGCGTAAATACCCAAAGTACGGTTGATTTTTCTTATACTACAGGTAGGGTTGATATAAAAAGTGCCGATGCAAAAGCGATAGACAAAGCAGGGGCAAACACGCAAGGGAGCTTTCATAAGCTCAACCTCACGCTCCAAGAAGCGCTGGATTTTCAAAACAATTTTTCACTTTTGGGAAGTTTGCGGCTGCAATATGCATTGGATAATAAAAACTTAGACGGAAGTGAAGATATGAGCATCGGCGGAGCGTATGGTGTGCGTGTATATCCAAGCGGCGAAGAGAGTGCAGAAAATGGATATCTTTTGAGCGTAGAGGGCAAATACACGTTGCCTACACTCTATGGCATCGATCATAGTACAAGTCTGTTTTACGATGTAGGAAGGGTAGGAGTGAGTGAAAAAATCGGCGATGAAAGCAGTAGAACGCTCCAAAGTATAGGGGTAGGCTACAGTGCCAACTACCAAAGCATCTTTGCCAATATGCAGCTTGCCCAAAGAGTAGGGAGTGCCAAGGTAGAAAGCGAACCGGAGTATAACAGTAAATTTTTGATGCAAATAGGGTATATTTGGTAATGCTATAGAATTTAAGAAAAAGAAAGACAATGCGTAAAATTTCAGGGTCGGAGTTGGGGAATTTCCTAACACGATCAAACGCATTTTTTGTCTTTTATTTATTCTATTTTTGTATCTCTATACCTTCTAAAAACCATTTCAAAATCTATCGCAACATCGCAAGTTGTATTTTCGAAGCACCCATATCTATCTCCTATGCTTTTTATCTTAAATTTTACCGTGATTTATCATAGCAAATTGAAGTTAGAGTGTGTTTAATAAAAAAAGCTTAAAAGTATAAGAAATAATGATTACAAGGGATTTTTGCTGAAAAATATTACGATTTTATACAGATTTTTGATATACAAAAACATC
>JBNJHJ010000208.1:0-3213 GCA_051748365.1 Campylobacterota bacterium | reverse complement strand
GCTGCATCGCATTCATGCGTTGCGATAAATCGAGTTGCCATCTGCACCCCGCTACATCCCATCTGCAAGTAACTATCGATATCTTTTTTATCCCAGATACCTCCTGCTGCAATGACGGGAATATCACCCCATTTTTCCGCTTCTTCGATCACTTGCGGGATCAAATTTTGTAGTTGAAACTCCTCTTTCAAGCAATCTTCATAACTAAACCCTTGGTGCCCACCGCTTAAAGGCCCTTCGACAATCACTGCATCGGGCATCTTATCGTATCGCTTCCATTTTTTGATAATGAGCTTCAGCGCTCTTGCACTCGAAACGATCGGTACAAGGGCAACATCTTCATAGCCTTGCGTGTATTTTGGCATATCTATAGGTAATCCCGCACCGGTAATGATAATATCGATCCCCGCTTCACAAGCATCTTGCACCACTCTACCGTAATCATTTTGCGCATACAATATATTTGCTGCAAGCGGTGCATCGCCGCAAACTTTGCGTGCGTTTTTGATGATGGCAAACAGTGCTTCGCGGCTATAAAAACTCTCTTCACTCAGCGGTCTGTGGCTGCGAGTTTCTTTGGCATATCGCATGTTATCGTAATACCCCGTACCAACGGCACTCACTACACCTAATCCACCTTCATAGCTTACCGCACCGGCTAATCTATCCCAACTAATCCCAACACCCATTCCGCCTTGGATAATGGGATGTTTTACCTGATGCTTTCCTATTTTCAACATATCTACTCAATCTCCATTTTTAAATTGATCTATTTTACCTTAATTTTAGCAAATCTTCTTTTGCCCACTTGCAAAATATACTCATTTTGCTCTAATTGTAACTGTTGGTCACTAATCTTTTCTCCATCTATTCGCACGGCACTTTGTTTGATATCGCGGCGTGCTTGTGAGGTAGAGGGTTCAATCTCACAATCCACAAGTGCTTGACAGATCCAGATTGGACCTTGTAATTCATACTCTTTGATATCACTTGGCAAGCCCTGTCCCTTGTGAACACTATCAAACTCACTTTTGGCTTCCTGGGCTAAATCTTCACTGTGAAAGCGTTTTGTCAATTCAAACGCTAAATCCTCTTTTGCCTTTTTAGGATGGTACTCTCCCCCATCAACAGCCTCTTTGAGTTTAGCAATATCTTGAAGAGATCGAAAGCTTAGCAGTTCATAGTATTTCCACATCAACACATCACTGATACTAAGCACTTTGCCGTACATATCTTTAGGGCTATCAGTCACGCCGATATAGTTATTAAGACTTTTACTCATCTTATTAACCCCATCAAGCCCCTCTAAAATAGGCGTCATCAAAACTGCTTGTTCTTTGCCTATAGCGTACGCTTTTTGCAACTGTCTCCCCATCAAAAGATTAAACTTTTGATCCGTACCGCCTAGTTCGATATCACTTTTAAGATGCACGCTATCATAGCCTTGTAGTAGTGGATAGGTAAACTCACTCACGGCAATGGGGGTATTAGAGCTATAGCGCTTTGAAAAATCATCACGCTCTAGCATTCTAGCTACGGTGAGATTTGAAGCAAGTTCGATCAATCCCTTTGCCCCTAAGTCATCAAGCCAGGTACTGTTAAACACTACTTCGGTTTTATCCGGATCAAGGATCTTAAACACTTGCTCGGTGTAGGTTTTGACATTGGTATTGATCTGCTCTTTTGAAAGGATCTTTCTTGTTTCACTTTTTCCCGTAGGATCGCCGATACTAGCGGTAAAATCCCCGATCAAAAATTGAATCACCCCGCCGTAGTTTTGAAACGTTGCTAACTTGTTTAACAATACCGTATGCCCCACATGCAGATCCGGAGCGGTAGGATCAAATCCGGCTTTGACGTAATAGTGCGTTCCCGTTTCAAAATATCTTCTTACAAGTTTTTCAATTCGCTCTAAATCAATAATCTCTGCACACCCTCTTTCAATCTCATTGAGTGCGCTTTTAATCTCTTTTTCAGCCATCTATTCTCCTATTTATTGTATGCATCTTGTTTACTTATCAGCTCTACAAGCCGTATTTTATTTTCTAAAACATGCGTTAACTCTTCACTGTTTTTGTGCGTACTCTCAACCTCCATCTTACAAAAGTTAGACTCTTCGGAAAATGCAGCTCCTAGTTGTACGCTAATGACGTTGATCTTATAATCGGCTAACTCTTGCAATACCGATGCAAGCGCGCCTTTTTCATTTTTGAGCATCACGATCATGCTGTATTTTTGCAAATTGCTCTCAACCCATTCCACAAATACCATTTTATTCTCTTCTTGCAGCATTTTGTAGGCTTTTTGGCACAGTTTATGATGAATCGTTACCGTAGACCCATCCAAAAATGCAACAATCGGATCACCGTATTTAGGGTGGCAACAATAATCAAACTCGATATTATTGATATATCTATTAGTATGAAAGATAAAATTATCTTTGACTATCTTTTTGATCTTTTTACTGCGTTGAAAAAGCGGCAAAAATTTAAAATCTTTGTGAGCGTTTTGATGGATCTTTACAATGTTTTTAAAAAAACTTGTTTTATTGGGCACTTTGTGTAGCTTGTCAAACAATTCATGCGATTGAAGCCACTGCTTTAAACTGTTCCCATTAACTGCGGTTTCTATCAGTTTAAACCCTACTTGCGCATCAACCTCTTTCATTCGGTGTCTACAATCGATCTTCATCACCGACCGTGCCCGTGAGGTTTTCACCGCATCGATCCAACTACAGCGGTAGATGATTTCATTGCCTGTATCAATCCGTACGATATCACCGTTTTTAAGCTCAGTTAGCAGCGTTGCTCGCTCTTTGTTAACATATGCAGCCTTAGCTCTTTGTCCTACTTCAGAGTGGATCATATAGGCAAAATCCATCGCGACGGCACCTCTTGGCAGCGTATACTGATCACCTTGAGGTGACAATACGGTAATATCGTTGCTAAACAGATCGTTTTTAGCCAATTCATAAAACTCTTCTAAATTTTCATGATGGTACTGCAGATTTCGCAGCCAATCAAGCTTGATATTTTGTCCGCTTCCCTCTTTGTATTTCCAGTGCGCTGCTACTCCAAACTCTGCGGTGTGGTGCATATCCTGACTACGTATCTGTATCTCATAAATATTTTCATTATCAAAAACCGAGGTATGGATCGTTTGATATCCATTGTCTTTGGGCGCTGAGATATAATCTTTAAATCGCGCAATAAG
>JBNJHJ010000207.1:0-3216 GCA_051748365.1 Campylobacterota bacterium | reverse complement strand
TCACTGTAGTATGTTTCCCCGCCTTTTGTGACTTCAACCTGCAAATAGGGCTCATAAGAGATCATCTTTGCCGTGGCCTGTCCCTCACGAATATGCATAATCCCCTCATATCCAAAATAACGCGTCAATCCCGCTCCAAGCAAGATCACTAAAAAGGCAAAGTGCAGCAAAAATCTGCCGCGATGTTTCCACATCTTGTATTTATACATCACTCCTGCCATATTGATAGCCGTAAGAATCAATACCGCTTCATACCACTTAGCATTGTAAACCAATACTTTTGCCGTCTCAAATCCATAATCATTTTCTACAAATGTTGCGTACGCTGCACCGATTGCTAGAATCGACATCAAAGTAATCATTACGTAAAATGAGAAAAAAAGTTTCACAAGTTTCATTACCGTCCTTGAAGATTTAATATAGTTAGATATAGTATCTTATTTGAATTAACTGATGGTTAACCACCCGAGATAGGGCGGTTTGTAGCTATTTTGATTTTGCAAAAAACTTGTAATAAAAGTCTTTTATCTTTTTTAAAGGTGTTCGAGAGATCGCTAACTCTCCCTGTGCTATATCTTTATTTACCGTTGTTCCTGCAGCAACGATCGTATCATCTTCAAGCGTCACGGGAGCTACTAATTGACAATCACTGCCGATAAAAACATTTTTGCCGATACGGGTTTTATACTTTGCCTTGCCATCGTAGTTGCATGTAATAACACCGGCGCCGATATTACTGTTTTGTCCTACCTCACAATCGCCGAGATAGCTTAAGTGTCCCGCTTTCACGCCATTAAGCGTTGATTTTTTCACCTCCACAAAGTTGCCGACATGGGAATCAATCAGTGTCGTACGGGGGCGAATGCGCGCCATGGGACCAACGCTACTTGAGGTAATTGTTGCACCTTCAACGACTGAATGTGCTTTTATATGCGCATCTTCTAGGGTGGTTGTGCCAAGCAAGGTCACACCGTTTTCAAGGATACATTCTCCGCACAAACTTACCTGCGCATCGATATAGATAGTGTCGGGCAAACGCATAACAACGCCTTTTTGCATCCACTGTTTTTTGATACGATCTTGCATAATCACCTCAGCACCTGCAAGATCGTATTTGGAGTTTACCCCTTTAAAGAATTCTTGGCATACATAAGCAGGCGTAATGGCAACATCCTCTTTGACTGCAAACTCGATAATATCCGTAAGGTAGTATTCACCGCTTGCATTTTCATTGCTTAATCGGGGGATGTATCTTTCTAAAAGAGCACTGTCAATCTTGTATACACCTGCATTGACATCTTTTATCGTTAGTTGCGACGGTGTGCAGTCTTTTTGTTCAATGATTCTTTGTACCTTTGCGTTTTCTATCACTACTCTGCCGTATCCATCGGGGTCATGGGCTTTAATAACACTCATTGAAAGAGGCGTTTGTGCTGCAATTAGCGGTTGCAATGCCTGAGGTGTAATAAGGGGCATATCCCCGTTAAGGATTAGCACCTCTTTGTTTTTGTACTTGATGTTTCGCAATGCTCCACCGGTCCCGGGGAAGTTTTGCACATCTTGAATGATATATTCCACATCCTCAAACTCTTGCTGCATCTGCTGTTTAATCATCTCATGCTCAAAATACAGTACGACCTTTACATCATCACTTAACTTTTGCGCAGTTGCAATTGTGTGACTAAGCATCGCTTTGCCGCTTATGGTGTGCAGTACTTTGGGGGTTTTTGATCTCATTCTTGTGCCATATCCGGCTGCTAATATTACGATTGAGAGATTGCTCATTACTATCCTTGCTGTATTGTTGATTTCTAATTATACAAAATGAAGTTTAAATATCTTTGATTTTACCGATAGTTAATAAAGTTCGCGGTATAATATTTCAAAAAACATTTTTACGGGGTCAGGATGGATTTAGGTACGGTCGTTGGATTAGTTTTAATTATAGGTTTGTTAGTCGGTGCTATGGCTATGGGTGTAGGGCTTGCTGCTTATATTGATATCCCTGCAGTGCTTATTGTTTTTGGCGGTTCCTTCGGGGCTTTGATGATTGCGTTTAAGATGGAACAGATGAAAGGCTTTTTCAAAGTTTTCATGGTTGCGGTTAAACCCCCAAAAAACGATCCTGCCGAACTGATTAAGAAGTTAGTCGAGTATTCACAAAAAGCAAGAAGAGACGGGATCTTGTCATTAGAATCTGATGCAAATAATGAGGAGAACGAGTTTTTGCAAAAGGGGATGAATATGGCAGTTGACGGCAATGAACCTGATGCGATCCGTGAAATGCTTGAAGTGGAGATGGAGCAAACAAGCGACCGTCATAAAGATAATGCCAGCATCTTTAGCGAATGGGCAGGGATCGCCGGGGCTTTTGGTATGATCGGTACGCTTATCGGGCTAGTGGGGATGCTTGTAAATATGGATGATCCAAGTGCGATCGGTCCTGCGATGGCGGTTGCATTGCTTACTACGATGTATGGGGCGATGATCGGTAATATCGTGGGAAATCCTATTGCGCTGATACTGCTTAATCGCAACAAGGATGAAGAGCGCATTATGACTATCATTATTGAGGGGATTATGTCAATTCAAGCCGGAGATAATCCACGAAATCTAGAAGCAAAGCTCTTAGCATTCTTGCCGCCTAAAGAGCGAGAAAGCCAGTTTGACTAGATGCTTGCAAAGATGGATCGATAATGGCTAGAAAGAAAAAGTGCGAATGTCCTAAAGGTATCCCGCTTTGGATCGTAACTTTTGGAGATTTGATGAGTTTGCTGCTGACCTTTTTTATTCTTTTGCTTTCGATGTCAAGTCTGGACGCAAAAAAGGTTGATGCTGCATTTGGATCGCTTGCAGGAGCAACGAGTATTCTTGATGGGGGCGTTAAAACAGAGATAAACAAAGAGATAGCCCAACAAGCAGCAACAAGTGACGCAGGAGCGCAGATGGCGCAAGAGGCTGCAAGTGTGGTCAGTGATTTTAATGAGATGATAGAATCACAAGGCGGCGTTTCAATGACGGTAGAGGAAGCCCAAGAGGGCTTTACTATACAACTGCCTAGTTCTATACTCTTTGAAGAGGGTGAAGCGCGCATCACGAATGAAGATGCGATCTTATTTTTGCGCCGTCTTGCGTTGATGTTTGAAAATATGCCGCCTGATCTTGAGCTCAATATCCGAGGTCATACCGACAATATCGCACCTCCTGCAACAAGTA
>JBNJHJ010000206.1:0-3235 GCA_051748365.1 Campylobacterota bacterium | reverse complement strand
GAAGCAGCGCGCGCGGGAGAACACGGTAGAGGCTTTAGCGTTGTTGCCGATGAGGTGCGAAAGCTTGCCGAACAGACGCAAAAGTCGCTTGCAGAAATTGAGGCAACCATTAGCGTGATCGTTCAAGAGATCTCTTCTACAAGCAGTGAAATGAATAAAAATGCCGATAGTTTACAAACACTTACATCCGATGCACAAGCGGTAGATAGTGAGCTTGTAGAAACAGGTGAGATCGTCAATAACGCATACAACGTCGCTGAACACTCGGTGCAAGATTCCAACAAACTCGCCCAAGATGTTGCTAATGTGATTGAGTATATCGAAGAGATCCAAAAGATCTCAACAGAAAACGAAGTCGATACCAAAGCGATCAGCCAAGCGGCTAAAAAACTTCAAGAAACAGCTCATCAACTCAATGATGAGCTCAACAAGTTTACGACGTAAACTTGTTTTATAGCAAAGGTATAAAAACTATGCCTTTGCATTTTTCATCAAATATTAACTCATATGCTTATCCGCAAAACTACTGAGTATAAACGGCATATCTATTCAAAAATTGATTTTAATGCAAAATTAATAGGTATAAAATCGTTGCCTATTTGTGAGGATTGTTACAGTAGCGTTTTGGGATATCTAGCAATTTCGATCTGTTGTGGATTTTTTTTGAAATGTTGATACTCTTTGCCTTTGCCGATTTTATTAAAAACGGCTTCTAGCTCTTCATCAAGTCCAAAGAGGTAGTTATATTGAGCTAAATATTTTTTTACGTTAAATTCTTGAGAGTGGTTGACAACTTCATCAAGGTATGCAGGTTTAATGCAGTTATCTATCCGTTTATATAAAGGGGAGATATCGATGTAGGAGTGTAATGTTTTGAGTGCTAAATCGATTTTTTTAGATTTTATATGAAATGCAGCAAGTTTCATCTGTTCTTCAAATTTTTGATTATAGTGTTTAAAACTATCGGTAAAGGTCAAAAAAGGGTTTTGAGCGGTTAGCTGATAAATTTGATCTTTCGCATCGTTTTCGATCAGTTCTTCAAGTTTTGAGAGTTGATCGATTTTTTCAATTTGTAAATGAGCGTCTTTTTTGTATTCGTCAAAGGCGAGAAGTTTTATAAATATCTTTTTTGCCTCAATATATTTTTTTGCACTATATTCTTCTTGTGCCGATATGTATATTGACGTTGCAAGAGTTTGTACCTTTTCGTACAGCAAGGTATGCCGTAAAAAGTTATATTTGCCAATGAGTTGGAAGTACCCTCTAAAGTTTTGTGCTTTTATCAATTCCTGCGCCTCGGTGAATTTTTGGGTATTTGCAAGTAATTGTTTGACAACTTCTGATTTTGCGGGGATTTTTTCATAGGGAGAAAGGATTTGTTTTGCTACTGCAACACCTCTTAACGGATCATCTTCAATTGCTTTTTTTGCTTTTAAAAATGTTGTATTAAACTGTTTTTCTAACATTTCATACATATGTAAGCTCTGAATTATTGGATACTTTTGTGCTATCAAATATGCATTAAAAATATCTTTTTCTTGACATAGTTGCACAAATTCACCGATATAATCTTGTTGCATAAACAGCATATCAAGTTCTTTTTTATATTCGTCAAAAACCATAAAAGGTGCAGTTATCTTTAAGGCTTCATCGTATAATTTTTTTGCAATATAGCTTTTTGCTTTTTGTAAAGCCCCGGCATAGCCCTCTTTAAAGCTATTGATCGCATCATCAATATACAAAAAATTATTATCGTCTAAAATTTTTTTTGCTTTATGATACTGTTTTAGCCCTACTTGAATGAGAAACTCCTCTTTAAGGTAGTCTAGATCAATTTTTTGTAATACAGAGTTGGCAAAACTAATCTGTAAGTGTGTATCGCAAACAGCTAATGCAGTAGTGCCCCTATGTTCTAAATCCAAAGTACTTACAAGTTCATTTTTGTAAGGATCAAGCAGATATAGATGATTTTTTCTCGTGCCGACAATAATATACTTTTTGTTTGGTGCAAGTACTGCCGTGCTGACCCATTGTGAAAAGAGCACCTTTGTATCTATAGCTTCAAAGGTTTGACAATCATAGATAATACTGTTTCCCTCTCTATCGGAAAGAAACAGTTTTTTATCTTCATCAAAAAATAGTGCACACTCAATGGGTGATTTGAGTTTAAACGCTTTGATAGAGTCATCTTTAAGGTTCAGTAAAATATTTTCCGTATTAAAATATCCCACAAATACAAATCCGTTGTTTTGTGATACACACATGAAAGAACAAAAATCCGGTCTATTTTTAAATCGATAACGGATTGTTTTAGTGTGTAGATCAACCAAATAGACTTTAGAGTCAAAACTACCGCTTAATAGATATCTTCCATCTTCACTAAAGGTTGTAAAAATAATTTTCTTTTCATGTGTTAATGCATAGATTTTGACAAATTTTTTATCCTTGAGGCGTAAAACCGTAAGCTTGTTATCATGAGTGATCGAAGCTGCCTCTTTTGAAGTGCTAAAGGTATGGCTAAAGTAGTGTGCACCGGCATCGCTATCTTTGCTTATGTTTATTTTGGATTTGATATCATAGTTGTCTTGAAGTATGTAATAGGTAGCTTTATTATCTATGGCAAATGAAAATTTTTCGTTTAGATTTGCCGATAAAAGGGGGTTTTTAAATTTGACTTTTTGTACAACATGAAAGTTGCTCATTATACTACCTCGCAAAAAGAAATAATGTAACCCTCTTGTAGCTTTACCATAGTGATATAAAACTCTCTTTTTTGCTCCTCTATAGCAAGTTGTACTTGTGCGCTCTCACAACACAAATCATATTCATAAAAAAAATCCTGTGCGTTATTTGCGTATAAAAACCCCTCTTGTTTTACAAGAAGTGTAAAAAAATCAATACTAGGTTCATCAAAAAATAGATCTTTATAAGAATCATTAAAAGCCGTTACGGTGTTTGAATCGGCATTTAACAAGATTGAAGCAAAGGGCATTTTAGTGATACAGCTTTGTATATCTACCTTTAAAGCTAGCTGCAATTCATCTATTCTTTGTCGGTCTTTAAGCTGTTCAAGTTGCCTTTTTTGCAAAATAAGCTCGGTAATATCTTTTCTCAACCCTACATATTCTAAGATTTTGCCTTTTTCATCTATAATGGGCACAATAGTAGCATCGACATAGTAGGTGTCACCATTTTTTTTCTTGTTTTTGATGATGCCTTTCAATACCTGCTTATT
>JBNJHJ010000205.1:0-3266 GCA_051748365.1 Campylobacterota bacterium | reverse complement strand
ATGGAAAAGGCAAGCGATAGGGTCTTTGAACTATTGCATAAGATGGTCGAACAAAGAGCGTAAACTTTATTTGCCCAGATATTCGTTTTTAAATCCTACATAGCGCGTAGCACTTGCGCTGAGTTCCGTGACCTCTTCCTCGCTTAACTCGCGCACAACCTTAGCGGGGCTTCCCATGATAAGCGATCTTGGGGGAAACTGCTTGTTTTTGGTCACAAGCGCGCCTGCGCCTACGATACTATCTTCACCGATAACGGCTCCATCTAACACCGTAGCACTCATTCCAACTAATACTCTATCTTTGATGTGGCAACCATGTAGCATCACTTTGTGCCCGATGGTTACGTCATCTCCGATGATTGTAGGATTTCCCGTAGTTGTATCCTCACCCTTAAAATGCGTCACATGCACCATCGAAAGATCTTGAATGGAGGTGCGTGCGCCTATCTTGATAGAGTGCACATCCCCGCGCACGACGGTTCCAAACCAGATGGAGCTATCTTTGCCGATTTGGACATCTCCAACTACACTAGCAGTGGGAGCGATAAAAACATCTTCTTGCAATTTTGGCAGTAAACCTTTGTATCCAATAAGCATCAACTCTCCTTAAAAAGCCGTCCCGCTAACTTTTTCACACGGCTTTCAGTCTCTTTTTTTGTCGATTTGTGGATGCGGTTTGCATACTCTTCTAATATCTCATGGTTATCAATTCTCACCTCGTTGGGCTGCTCTTTTTTGATATATTCACCCTCACTGCTTAATTCCCAGCTTAGAGTGTTGTCGTTAAGCTGTAGTTGCAGTATCTGTTTTATCTTTTCAGAAAGTTCAGGCTCTTCAATAGGTGTCATCAACTCAATTCTTCTGCTTAAATTTCGCGGCATAAGATCGGCACTTGAGATATAAACTCTTGGGCTTGCATTTTTGAAATAGTAGATTCTTGGGTGCTCTAAGTACTTTCCGATGATAGAGATGACGTTGATATTTTCACTCACCCCTTTAATCCCCGGTTTCAAGCAACAGATCCCTCTGATAATAAGATCGATCTTTACTCCCGCACAAGATGCTTTATAGAGCGTTTTGATGATATCTTCATCAACTAATGCGTTGGCTTTAAGCACTAAATAGCCTTCATTTTTATAAGCAATCTCATTTTCAATCAGTTCAATCAGCTTTGGCTTGATCTGTGTGGGGGACATATACAGTGAGTTGAGTTTAGCCTGTTTGGAAAAGCCGGTTAAAAAGTGAAAAAAACGTGTCGCATCTTCAGTGTACTCTTTTTTTGCCGTAAAATAACTCAGATCGGTATAGATTCTAGCTGTAGAGGGGTTGTAATTTCCTGTTGCTAAGTGCACGTAACTTTTAAGCTCCCCGCCGTCTTTTTTGATCACTTGCGCAACTTTTGCATGGACTTTAAGCCCGGGAATTCCATAGATCACGTGAGCGCCCGCATCTTCGAGTGCTTTTGCCCAGATGAGGTTATTCTCTTCATCAAAGCGTGCTTTAAGCTCCACTAGTGCCGTTACCTGTTTACCGCTATCGGCTGCTTCGGCAAGGGCTTTGACTATCGGCGAATCTTTCCCTGCGCGGTAGAGAGTCATACGAATAGCAAGGACATTAGAATCTTTTGCGGCTTTTTGGATAAACTCAACTACAGGATCAAAGCTTTCATAGGGATGGTAGTGCAAAAGATCTTGTCTTTCGATGACGCGAAAGATGTTTTCGTTTTTATCAAGCGGAGGCAGGGTGCGCGGTTTAAAAACAGGCAGGGTAAGATGGGCAAACTTCTTTTGTCCTACAAGCTGCCAAAGAGCCCCGAGATTAAGTGGAATTGATGCATAGTAGATATCTTCATCATCGACGTTGATATGACGGTTTAAAAAGTTCGTTAAATCCTCATCGGCATCTTTTTGAATCTCAAGACGGACGATATCGCCTTTTTTTCGTAGTCTCAATCCCTCTTCAAGAATCTCCATAAAATCATCGGCTTCTTCCTCTTTGATCGCAATATCGGCATTTCGCGTTACTCTAAAGGCTGCGGTACTTACCGTTTCATATCCGGGAAATAAGGTTGAAGCAAAATTTTGTACTACCGATTCAATCGGGACAAAGGTATCATCAAGCGTTTCGATAAAGCGCGGCAATACCCGCGGAATACGGATAAGCCCGTATTTTAGATCAAAATCGTCTTTGAGTTTAATAGCAAGGGCAAAACTGAGGTTGTTAAGGTGCGGAAACGGGTGGGTTGAATCAACGGCGATTGGGACGATAACGGGGAAGATCTGTTCTAAAAAATAACTCTCCACATCGGCTTGCTGCTGTCTTGTTAAGTGTTCAAAATCGGTTGTGTTTACACCTTCATCTTTAAGGCTTTGCGTGATCTGTACGTACTGCTGCTGTACTTCTAGCTTTTCGGCGTGGATATAATCTCTAATAGCAACAAGCTGTTCATACGGTGTCATCTTATCAGCAGATCCTCCCGTGACGCCTGCTTTAAACAAGTCATTAAGTCCTGCAACACGGATCATATAAAACTCATCTAAATTTGTTCCGTATATCGCTAAAAATTTCAGCCGTTCAAGCAGCGGCAGCGTCTTGTCTTTGGCTTGTGCTAACACTCTTGTGTTAAACCGTAGCCATGAAAGTTCTCTATTAAAATAATAATTTTGGTCTTCTAAATCTATTTTTTCATTTTCCATATAACAAACCCTTTTTATAATAGTGCTTTATTATAGCATATCAGTGCTACATAAAGATTATGAAGTAGTTAATTTGGATAGAAGATAAAGAGAGGATTGCTTATGCCGCTACAAAATACAGTGCAACACCAAGAGAGTGCATAGTACAATTTAAAACAGTATCTCCATACGATAAAGCAGTTGTAAATAATATGATTAAAAGTAACTTCATTCATATTTTCTTTTATGTATAGCCTAAGTACATATAATGTCAAAAATTTCTGTAAATATTTATTTTAAAAGTTAAATCCAATCAGTGCCTCTTTGCCATCTTTTATTTATTGAGTATCTCTGTATCTTCTAAAAACCATTTCAAAATCTATCGCAACATCACAAGTTGTATTTTCAAATCTATATTTTTCTGTTGCAAAATCACCTTGTTTTATAAACTTAGCATTTTCATTTTTATACACTTTTGCTATCAGGTCATCTGGATAGACGATGATATAATACTTCACCATCTGCGCTTCATATATATCAAACTTATATTTTTCATCTTTTTTTGCTGTTGATTTAGAGATGATCTCCACT
>JBNJHJ010000204.1:0-3268 GCA_051748365.1 Campylobacterota bacterium | reverse complement strand
AAAACTTGACGGTAGAGATATTGAGGTTTCTGCATCGGGACTTGGAACTTCGGCATCGGCTGAAACCACTATTAAACTAAGAGACTTAAGAGGTGAATTTACCGCTGATCAAAGAAGTGCGATCGGTGCAAATGCGAATTCAAGTATAGAAAACATTACTGCTACGCTTGCTGCAGGTGTTGGAACGCTAAAAGGGGCAATGGCAGTTATGGATATAGCTGAATCAGCGCAAAAAACACTTGATAGCGTTCGTTCTGACCTTGGTTCGGTACAAAACCAACTTGTTGCTACGATCAATAATATCTCTGTTACGCAAGTAAACGTAAAAGCATCGGAATCAAGTATCCGTGATGTTGACTTTGCTGCTGAGAGTTCGACATTCCAAAAGCACAACATCTTGGCGCAGTCGGGAAGTTATGCGATGAGTCAGGCAAATGCAGTACAGCAAAATGTAATGCGATTGCTTCAATAATCTCTCTCAAACTTTTTGAAGGTACGGGTTTTTCGTACCTTCAAACTACATCTTCTCCTCTTTATTTTATATATTTACAAGATTAACACAAAGGTAAAACATGCTTTTTGAAAAAAATTTAAAAGCACTTCTACAAACTGATCCACAATTAGCGGCAAATTTGATCGCACTAAAGCCCAATAAACGCTTTGAAGTGTATATGGACGGCAATGATAATGCCAATGTAAATATATATGATAAAGAGTTAGAATTGACGATTTATGAAGATACGCCAGTGGCACAGATAGAGAAACAGTATGAAGAATTTATGGAAAAATATCCAAGGTTCCCCGTAGTGTTTATCTACGGAATCGCAAACGGTATCTTTGCAAAGATGGTGCTTGATACCGATAAGATCGTCGTGCTTTTTGAACCTCAGCTTGAGATGCTGTTTATCGCTTTTAATCTTGTGGATTTTTCCCATGCGATAAAAAGTAGAAAATTTAAAGTCTTTCATGAAAGAGATTTGAACTATACGCGATTAAACGGGCTTTTTTCAAATAGAGATATCAAAGTTTTTTTGAAAACCTATGATCTCATTACAAATACACCCTATTATGAGAACCACTATCTGCAAAATATCCATGATCTTAATGCAAAAGTGGTTGATCAGATCGCAAAGGTGATTATCGGTGATGGAAATGATGCAAAAGATTCATTGATCGGGCTTGATCATCATACCAAAAACTTGCCTCGCATGCTTAGATCGGGAAGCTTGCTTGATCTTGGATCGCAACTGAAAAAAAGTGAGTATGCCGTAGTGGTATCTACAGGTCCTAGCCTTGCAAAACAGTTGCCGCTTTTGAAAGAGTATAAAGATAAAGTAACGATCTTTTGTATCGATGCAAGTTTGCCTATTTTACAAAAAGAGGGGATCGCTCCTGATCTTGTGTTTTCATTAGAGCGGGTGGAAGCTACGGCAAAGTTTTATGAAAACCTTGATAAAGAGCTACTCAAAGATACGATCTTTGTGGTCAGTTCAGTGTCGCATCAAAAGCTACTTGATAACCTAGAGGGGATGCAAACGGTGATCGCAACCCGTCCGTTTGGTTATACGAACATGTTTCGCTTAGCACATTGGTACTCGTTGGGAATAGGAATGAGTGCTGCAAATATGGCGTATGAATTAGCCGTTGCTACCGAGATTAAAAACATTGCGCTCATCGGTCAAGACTTGGCTTTTGGGAAAGACGGCATGACGCATTCAAAGGGTGCGGTATATGGAGAAAAGGAAAAACAGTACAAAGATGACATAGAGATACAGGGGTTTTACGGCGACATTGTAAAGACATCCAAAGTATGGGTACTGTTTTTGCACTTTTTTGTAAAACATATCGATGAGGGCAATGAGAAAGGTCTTGATACTTACAACTGTACCGAAGGCGGCGCGTTTATTGAAGGAGCAAAGCATATAGCCTTTAGTGACTTTGTGCAAAAGATACAAAAGGATACGCAAAAGCCAAAACTTATGCTGCAAAGAATCGACGGTGCAAAACAAAAGCATCTCTTGCGCCGCAGTAAAGTGTTTGCACAAGCGCTTATCAACCGCACAAAAAAGATAAAAGAAAAAACAGATAGCGTGTTTTTGGAAGTGATGGAGCATATTGAAAACCTTGAAGAGTTAAATGCGAAAGAGAACTTAGAAGCGGTAGATTACGACGCGCTAGTAGAGACGATTTCAAAGATCGATGGGGTGAAAGAGATCTATGAAGAAGATAGAGTGATTCGGTATATGCAAACGATAACCAATCCGTTGATCATCAGTGCAGAACTTGACTTAGCAACGGTGCTAGTTAAAAATACCGAAACTCAGGAGGAGAAAAAAGGGAAGCTTGTGGAGTGGATCTATAAGCATAAGTCGTGGCTTTTCTTTTTCTCTGCGGCACTGGAAAATATTATCTTTATTTTAGAAAGAAATACAAAAGAGTATTAAAAACGGAACACCCTTTGCTTTTACAGTTTGCAGATATAAAACTGTAAAAGGATTTACGTTATGAGTTTTAGAATAAACACCAACATCGCTGCGATGAATGCTCACACAAGCGGTGTTGCAAACAATAGAGATCTAAGCGGTTCGCTTGAAAAGCTTAGTTCGGGTCTTCGTATTAACAAGGCTGCCGATGATGCATCGGGGATGGCGATTGCCGATAGTTTACGAGCACAAGCTAACTCACTTGGACAAGCGGTAAACAATGCAAATGACGCAATCGGGATTGTTCAGATTGCCGATAAAGCGATGGATGAGCAGTTAAAGATCTTAGATACTATCAAAGTAAAAGCAACGCAAGCTGCGCAAGATGGGCAGACAACAGATACGAGAAAAGCTTTGCAGGCTGATATCTTAAGGCTCATGGAACAACTTGATAATATCGCAAACACTACAAGTTACAATGGCCAGCAACTGCTTTCGGGTGCATTTACCAACAAAGAGTTTCAAATCGGTGCATTTTCAAATCAAACGGTCAAAGCAAGTATCGCTCCTACCTCTTCAGCCGATATCGGAACCACTCGGTTTGAAACCGGAACGCAGATAACGGCACAAGCCGATGTCGGAGAGATGGTGTTTAAAAAAGTTGACGGTAAAAATGACGTAACCATAAAAGGTGCCGTCATCTCTACGAGTGCCGGAACAGGAATCGGTGCCGTTTCTGAACAGATCAATAAATATTCAGACTTAACCGGAGTTCGGGCTTCATGGCAGGTACAATCAACGGCAAGTGCAGCATTTACTGCAGGAACCGATGTTGTGAGTCTTGG
>JBNJHJ010000203.1:0-3279 GCA_051748365.1 Campylobacterota bacterium | reverse complement strand
AGCTACATTCATTTATAATTCCTTTATCTCTTTTGTTCTTGAGTTAAAAGTAAAGCTTTGACCCTGTAATTCACCGCATTTAATTCCAAATAGCATCGGGATTTTCTATGAAGGTAGAATCTAGCAAATTTTTTTCTATATATATCTTTCTATCTACATAGTATTCTTTTAAAATATTTTCCAATGGCTTAATTGTTCCGTACGAACTTACACGATATGGTAAAACTTTTATTTCATCCGGAAGTAACTTGATATAATTTTCAAAAGTATCAATGAACATCTTACCGACTTCTTGTATACAGCTTTTCGCAATATCCCTATCAATATCAACTATTTTAGCAAAATCCAATAAATGCTCTTTTTTAATTTTAGACGTTTTGTTACCTATTTTAAGTCCCACATCATTAGTTTTAGTATCTTTGTAAATTTTGGTTGTAGATATATCATAAAATGGTGATAACTCCATTTGCTCTTCTTTAGGGTCACTACTTTTATATATTAATGAAAGATTTTTCGCATGCAAATCTCCATGTCCTATCACCACGGAAAAAACTATAAATTTGTATAATTCAATAAGATTATCGTTATCGATGTACGTTTTTACAGTATCAAATACTTCTCTCATCGTGACTTTGTACTTTTGATCACTTAGCTTACCCATTAATGTCAGTACTTCATAATGATCGATTTTTTCATCATTATGTCTATCAAATCTTTTTATAATATAGTGATAATCTTGTTTACCTTTTATAATGCCGTTGTATGGGACATTAAACCCGAAATCTCTTGCTAATGTCATAAAGATATGCTCATTTATAAGCAAATATGGAATGTAACTTCTATCTTTTTCTTTAGGTCTAAAATTTGTATAATATTCGCTATATGGCTTCATAAAATAATTACTATTTTTTTCTCCATCTAGGCTTATTAATTTTTTGTCATCATCCTTTGTAACACTAAATTTATATTGGTATCCGGATAAACCTATAACTTTGCTATGACTCACTTGCGTAGGGTGTAAAACAGCATCTTCAATGTCTAATGCGTAGTCTAAAATATTTGGAAAAGTATATTCGCTATCTAATACTTCTGTTTTTACATCATTATAATTAAACGGCTCTAAGTCCTGAAAAATTATTTTATTGAATTCATCTTCCGTATAAAACTCAAAGCTACCATGAATGTCATGTAAATACAACAATGCTTCAATTTCTGAATTAATGCTACTTTGTGCTTTTAATGCTACTAATCTGTCGTGTTCAGGTAACATATTTTCAAATACCGGAAATAGATGAGTAGATGTATTAATAGGATAATTGAGCTCTTTTAAGTACTCTTTTTCGGTTATAGTATCAGCATAAATAAATTGAATTTTTTTTGAGTCCTCTTCTAATACTCCTAAAAATCTATTATTTTTAACAACATAAACTTTAAACATAATAACCTTATTAATTAAGTAAAATTACTTAATTATATCTTATGATATTACTTTTGTCAAGTCTATTTATCTGTTGACTTTTTTTCACTAATATGATATAGTAAAGTAATTTTACTTTACTTATAACTAATAAAAAAGAAACCCTATGTCAAAAAAAGATTATTTTACTATTAATGTTCAAGAAATTCTTTCTATTATAAATCAAAATGATTTTCTAACGCAAGAACAGCTTTTTGATATATTGAAAGATCTAAAAAGCAACAACCTTGTATCTAAAAATCTTACTTTTAATACATTCTTGTTGAAGCTGATTGATCACGGCTTAAAACAACATAGCATTGATATACGAGGACATTCTAAGATTAGATACACAATGCAATCAGGTTTTAATATTTATACCTTTTGTCAGACACTACAAAACAATAGTTTTTTTCCTATGACGACATCGTTAAATCTTCAAAATCTAACCGCGTACAGAGATAAATATATATTTGTATCAAAAGAAAGAGCACAGAGAAACAAGTTTCACGAAAATAAACTTGAACAAAAAGATATTGACAATGCCTTTAATAAAAGCCCTAGGAGAACGAGTGCCTATGACAAACTCGGTGAATACTTAATAATTTTGCTAGAAGCTAATAATACATCTTCGTATGAAATTATTGCATATAAAGGATACAAGATATCCTCGGTTAATAGAGCGTTTGTAGAGATAATCAGTAATGTGCACTATTTTCAATCTGCCAATCATGTTATTGAACTATTTAAAGAGATCAAAGAGCAACTTGACCTTGCAAAAATTTATAATGTTATAGAGAAATTTGATTTTGTCTATCCATACTACCAGTTAGCAGGATTTTATTTAGAATCTATAGGTTTTAAAAAAGAACAACTCCATAAATTTTATGAAAAAAAGAGTGATCTAAACTTCTATACAGAAAAAAACAAACAAAACTATTCACTAGATAGATATTGGAATATATACTTCTAAAAAAACCAAGCGCTCCACCGCCCAAAGGGCAGCGGCTCACTTGATGAGAAGTTATCTGATAGAGTCAAAAAAGTAATCGGTTTTTGCGATATTTTTTGTCTCTTCATCCAGATGATCAAGCACGGAGTTTGTGATCCATGTGAGCATATTCAGAGCCCCCTCATACCCGCTGATAGAGTATCTATGGAGGTGATGACGGTCAAAGATAGGAAAACCAATTCTAATAAGCGGTATCCCCGTATCACGGTACAACTCTTTACCGTACACATTCCCGATCATAAAGTCCACAGGCTCGGTAAAAAGTAGACTTCGCAAGTGCCACAAATCTTTTTGCGGCCAGATTTGGCACTCATCTTTTGACGGTGAAGCTTCAAGCACCGCTTGCATATCCTCTTTCCAACCCTTTCTAGGGGCATTGTTACACACGATATGACTAGGTGTTGCACCCATCTCCACCAAAAACGACACAAGCCCTAACAAAAAGTCCGGATCACCCCACACTGCAAACTTTTTGCCGTGCATATAGGGATAGGAATCTTGCATCGCATCCACTAGGCGTGCTCTTTGATCTTTGAGTTCACTTGGTACCTCTTTGCCCGTCAGCTTACTTAGCATCATCACAAACTCATCAGTGCCTTTTAGCCCGATTGGATTTGCGGTTTGATACTCTTGTTTCCATTTGTTTTTGATAAGCTTTGCTGTTGCAATTGAGCTATACTTTTGCAAACTGATCGTTGTTTTTGCATTGATTGCTGTTTTTGTAAGCTCTAGCGGGGTACCGCCTGCATAAAGTTTGTACTCCCCTGCTCCGGTATCCCACTGCTTTTCATGATCGCCTAGCATCACGATT
>JBNJHJ010000202.1:0-3306 GCA_051748365.1 Campylobacterota bacterium | reverse complement strand
CCGATCTTTTGTGTTAGTAGCAAGCTGCATCCTAAAAGTGCCTCTTTGATGCTTTCTATAGGCGTATCGAGCCCGCAACTCTCTTCCCCGCTACAGTATGCCCTAGGCACGCTTTTGGTTTCAATGAATTTGACTTTGCTTGCAACAACTTTGTAGATGTGAAACTCTTTTGTACTTCCAAAATGCAGATCAATTCTTTTTTTGCTTTGGCTTGAAACGGCTATGAACTTATCACTTGCTACCTCTTTTGTGCGCTGTAGCGTCTCATCTGCTTCTTTGAGAGCTTGCTGCCAATTAATAATATTTTCTCGGTACGCATCTCTTTGGCTGTTTTGATACTGCATCAGCAATTGATCGATACTTTTATTTACAAAACTCTCTTTGGTAAACGCATCACCTCTATCTTCGTCTAGCATCCCTACCGCATCAGCCCTACACTGCTTGCAATGTGTCATCATATTCATATCGATTCCGCACTCTTTTTGCACCTTTTGCAGCACCTTTTCATCGGTACTTGGTACCCCGTCTAGTCCAAACTTTGTCCCATGGCTTGGGTCACTGATAAGGGGCATGATGTTGTGTAAAAATACGCCTAACTCTTTGAGTTTTTTAGCAACTTGCGATAAATGCGTATCGTTAACCCCCTCAATAAGCACCGAATTTGCTTTGACTAAAATGCCGTTGTCAGTCAATAGCTTGATCCCCTCTAGCTGCTTTTGTAGCAGCAGTTTTGCACCCTCTACCCCCCTGTAGCGCTTGCCTTTGTAGTACACCCACGGATAGATTTGACTGCCGATTTTGCCGCTTGTATCGATACTGTTTATCGTCACGGTTACATGATCGATGTTGTTTGCTATGATCTTATCGATATGATCGGCGATATTGAGCCCGTTGGTAGAAAGACAAAGTTTCAGATCAGGAGTGTATTGCTGCAAAAGCTCAAAGGTTTGAAATGTTTTTTTTGGATTTGCCAAAGCATCCCCCGGCCCGGCAATCCCCACAACGCTGAGCTGTTTTATCTCACTGCCGACGCTGAGTACCTTTTTGAGCGCTTGTTTTGGATCCAATTTGTAGCTAGTCACTCCGGGGCGGCTTTCGTTTGAGCAGTCATACTTTCTGTTGCAGTAGTTACACTGGATATTACACGCAGGAGCCACGGCTAAGTGAATACGTGCAAAATGGTGGTGAGCATCTTTGCTGTAGCATGGGTGGGTATTTATCTTTTCAAAAATATCGTTATCGATCTCAAAATCTGAACTACAAGCCATCATAAAACCTTTGCTTTGTTTGCAAAACTCTTTACAGATAGTGTTCCGTTACCGATTTTAACTTGTTTTATAGGATCAGAAATTGCGTGTAGATATGCAAATAATAAAAAAGTGATTATACACCGTAAAAACCATTGCAAAGGCTTTTACGGGTAGTGTTAGATAGTTTTTAGCTTAAAACCAGCACTTTTGATTATCGACATAGGTTGCTTTAAAATCATTATCGTTTTTGACAAGATAGATGATCCCTTCGATAAATCCGATGATTCCGATGATAATGCTTGGAAGCGCAAACAAAAAGAGTCCAAAAAACCATACCGCAATCATAATAACACCTGCTGTGGTGCAGCCTAGATAAAACTTATGGATGCCAAATCCACCTAAAAATATTCCCAATAGCCCCGCTGCTATTTTGCTTTTTTCAGAATTGACCACGGCTGCTTTTGAAACATAGATCTCTTTTGCCGCTCCCTCTTGGACGACAAAATCCACTTCATCGCCCGCTACAGGCTCTGCGGCACTTTTAAAATCCATCTTTACAAACTCATACCGCTGTCCGTCATCGCCTGCAATAATACCTTTATTAACGTCAAAATTTAAAATCTTACCCTTCATTGTGTTCCCCTTTTATTGTGAAGCTGTGGCTAATGCACCTATAAACCCTATAACCCCCACAACAATAATAAGCGAAAGTACCGTTACTACATACCCCAGTATCAGCCCTATTGTTGCTAACTCTCTGCCCCCAAGTCTTCCCTTGCTATACTTGATCTTACTGTGTGCGATGTGTCCAAAAATAATAGCCAAAATAGAAGGAATTGCTAGCAGATACCAGCTGCTAAAAAGCCCCACAAGCCCAAAAACCAAACTCGTAATAGCAAGTGAGGAGGTTTTGACCTGCATTGTTGCAGCAGGATTGAGAAGATATATCTCACAAGCTTGCTGCTCTTTGACTACAAAATCAACCTCAGCTGCGTCTACGGGTGCGATATCGTTTTTGTACTCATCGCGCACAAATTCATAGCGATTGCCGTCATAGCCTGCTATTATTCCGTTTTGTGCGGTTTTGTCGTAAGTCAGTATTTTTCCCTGCAAAGATCTTCCTTAAAGTTTCAAGATATAAAAACATTTTAATATAAAAGGGCTTAAAAACGGTTACATTACTATAAAATAAATATAATCTTAGGGGTTATAAGATGTAGCAATTAAAAATATTTCAAACTTTAATAATCTCTACACGGCGATATCTAAAGGGGTAAAATCACTTTGATAGAGCGTTTTAAGCGCATTTGCAAGATTGAGCAGTCCGTAAGGGTCAACATTTAATCCATCTTTTTTGTCTTCGATAAAGGTATCAAGTTTTGCTAGCAGCTGCTGCTTTGTAATAACATCTTCTTCACTGCCTAGCGCCTTTTCTAGCATCGACTTTACCGCTACTTTTTCACTATCAAGCTTATCTCCAAGGAGTGTATCCAAGATCGCATCGGCCTTATCATCAAAGATCGTTACGTCGGTATCAAACTCCTCTACCGCCTCTTCAAGCTGCTCTTTTTTATTCTCTTTGTTTGTCTCTTGTGCGCTTTGTAACTCTTTTTTATCTTCTGTTTTATCTTGCGAAAGTTGTGCCTGCAAGTCAAAAGGCTGTTTATCGCCATTTTGTGACGTATTGTTTGAGGATTTAAACATTGAAAGGTTGTTATTTGTCAGCGTGTTTACTTCCATTACTCTCCCCGGCAGTGATTTATCTTGACGGTAGCAAAAAATATTCCAAAGTAGCGGAACGCAACCTGTATAGAAAAAAGTAACAATTTTGTAAAGGCAGATGATGGAAAATTTTGCAACACCTCAAGCAACGCACAAATTTGCAAAAAGATTTAACTACTATCGAGATTTCTACCTCGAACATGATAGATTGCTTTTTTCAAAGCTAGGGATGGGAACTTTCATCAAAGAACCCTACAAAGAGGAAAATTATCTCTTTAGTTACAAAGATGCCCTTAAAGAGGGGGTCAAAAATGGTATTAATTTTTTAGATACG
>JBNJHJ010000201.1:0-3363 GCA_051748365.1 Campylobacterota bacterium | reverse complement strand
CTTTTGGGCAGTTTGCATCTCTATATTGTATCCATAGGCTAACTTTCTTACAATAACCACAAAAAAAGCACTCAACACAAGCACAATGGCTGTAAGAATTGCCATATGCACCTTCCAAGGGGCTAAATACTCATCATGAGCAAAAGCTACTTGCACATAAAATGGATACCCATCTAAAACCTTAAAACTCCCAAGCCGCTGCACCCCATCAGTAGTAGCGGTGTAGCTAAGAGTAGCATTACTTACCCCTGCTTCTATCCTTTGCACAATAGGATTATCTACAGGAAGTGGATGATTAAAATCATCTTTAGCATACACAGGCGCTCGTGCGATTAAGTGTGAATTGTCACTTTTTCGAAGCAGCGTCACCCCAGCTTGCCCCACATCAATCGATGCAATAGCATCTTCAAATCGATGAAGCGTCACTAAAGCGCTTATGATTCCCATAAACTCACCTCTATCACTATAAACTGCTCTAAGTTGTGCAATACTTTTTTCTCCACTCGTACGAGCAGTGATCACATTCGAAAAGCTTTTGTGAATATCTGGATTATTTTTAAGCACCAAAAAATGTGGACGATCAGCAATTTTCACTCCCTCCACTGACTCCAAACTCGAACACTGCAATGCCCCTTGTGCATCAAAATAATTCAACACTTCCACGCCGTCAAGCTGCTGCACAAGTGTTTGTAGCTTTTGCGTTATGTCACACTTGCTAGAACTTTCTTGTACATAACTTTGTGCTACAGCTAGTACTTCATCGATGCGTTCAAAATCACTTTGAATCTTTTGCTGCAAAAGCAGTGCCAAATTTTGTGTTTGCGTTTGTGCTAAATTTTGTGTTTTTTTGTAATCACTCCATCCGTTATAAGTAATCATTAATAAAAGCAACACCAACACACCAAAAAGCCATCCTACCCTTTTTTGAAACTGTAACTGTTTTAGTTTACTCACGCTCTGTCTCCAAAACTCACTTCCATACAAAGCCCTCTGTCACTGTTGTATGCTTTGATATTGCCGCCCATATGCTCCACAACGATGATACGGCTCATATGCAGCCCGATTCCGGTGCCTTTGCCCTGCTCTTTTGTAGTAAAGTAAGGCTCAAAAATCCTACCTAGTATCTCTTCATTCACACCACCGCCGCCATCGCATATTTTTACTTTTTTGTTTGCAGCATCAAGATAGACGATGATCTGCCCGCCTGTTGTTTTTTCTATCATCGCATCTTTTGAGTTGCTGATAATATTTAAAATCACTTGCTGCATCTCATTTTTATACCCGCTTACTGCAAAGTCATCACCTTTGATCACGATCTCGATATTGTGATTTTTCAACTGTGCCGCCACTAGATGCTCCACGTTGACAATCACCTCTTGTATGTTAAAAACGGTTTTTTCTTTGTCGGTTTTGAAAAAATCTCTAAAATCATCGATCGTTTTACTCATAAAACGGATCGTGGTCGTTTGTTTGTCGATAAATTCACTTACAAACTGCTCATTGATCAATCCATCCTCATAATCATCATCAAGATTTTGAATATTGATATTTAAAGCATTCAGCGGTTGGCGCCACTGATGGGCAATCGCGCTTATCATCTCGCCCATTGCCGCAAGCTTTGCCTGTTCTTGCAGCAGTTTATCTTTTTGAGAGAGTTCATTAACTTGCTTTTTTACTTCGGTTTCCAAGCTTTCGTTTAACTCTTGCATCTTTCGTTTACTCAGCATTTCACGATACGAAAAGATCAGCCCCACTCCCGCTAGCAATACAAGCATCACAAAGGTAAAAAGCGTATTATTGGCTTTATTCTCTATGTACCCATCAGGTTTTGCAACGGCGATATAACCGATAAACTTTTGCGTTATAGGGTTTTGTAGCGGCAAAAAGGTGATCACCTCTTTTTTGTCGCAAAAATAATCACTAAATATCTTATTTTCCATCATCTTATCATTGATCTGTGCTAACTTTTGCGGATCTTTTGCACACAAAGCGATATGATTATGTGAAAGCTGCAGCTTTTGTTTGATCTGCTTTTCATTATAAAACTCTTCAAAAACGCTTTGTACGTAGTTATCTCTCTCATCAGCATCAAGCTTTGCATCGGTGATACTTTTTTTCATAAACAGATCAGCTTTATAATCAAAGTTTTGCACCAACTCTTCTAAGATATAAAGCACCGAAAAAGACACCTCTACACTGCCTAGATACTTATCTGCGTCAAACAATGGATACACAAAGCGGTATCCGTTATAGATTGCTCCCTCTTCAAACCCGCTAGTAGGTTTTTTATGTTTGTTCACATATGCCACGGTCGGGCGTATCTTGCTTAAGTCATCTCCATACTTTTGCAACCTATGAAAACGCAAAAGCGAAATGTTTTGGGGCGTATGGAAATGCAGCTGCTTGAGATTGTATTTTTGATACTTGCTATACACACTGCTTAAATGCGCTATCAACTCGCTTCGCACACTTTCTCTATCTTTTTGTTGCAAAATCTTCTTGACCTGTTCCGTATCGATATAGGATTCAAAAAGCAGCTGTGATACATCCTCATATTTATCGATGATTTGATTATAAATCTTTTGTTTTTCGATACTGTTTTTTTCCAAGTGTTCATTGATTTTTGATCTTTTTTCATACTCGGTAAACAGATACAAACTCACCACAAACAGCACAAAAAAGCTACCGAGGATACCGATAAGTTTGACGTTGTAAGAGTGGTCTTTAAACTTTTGTATAAACTTTTGTTTATCAAGCAGCAAAAGAAAGATAAAAGTAAGCACGATCAAAGCGATGATACCATAGAGTGTTTGCACCATCATCAAAGTATCTATCTCACTTTGGCTATAGGGATTTGGAGCAAACACCACAAAATACCCGATAGGCTCACTTTGGGCATTAAAGACAGTATTGATTGTGATGATGTGGCTATCGCTATAGCGCGTATAAAGCTCGCTATCTAAAATCAAACGCTCTATATCCATTGCACCCATCTTTTCCACAAGCGATAAGTTTGGCTCAAAGTTTGCCACGTAATATCCGTCGATAAAAGTTTTCGTGATGTTGCGCGTTAATTGCGGCTTAAACCTTTTGTCCACAAGCATAAGAGATTCATAGCCGCTTTTTTGCAGCTTTTGTTCTATGGAGTTAAAATGCGATATCACTTCAAACACGCCTAAAAACTCATCACCTCTATAGATAGGTACCATCGATTTAAAAGAGATACTAAAAAGTCCCACGCTAATAGTGGTGCGGATCTGTTTATCGGCTAAAACAATCCGTACATCTTCACGCAGATCATAAAGATCATCTCCCTTTTTGTCGGTCCAACTTCTTGAAAAGCTTTTCCCCTCACTATCAATT
>JBNJHJ010000200.1:0-3400 GCA_051748365.1 Campylobacterota bacterium | reverse complement strand
AATCACAGGGTCAAAGCTTTACTTTTTAGAACCTTTGTCCATGAATATCGCCCCAAAAGTCAAATTTTGTTACAAAGCATCTTAAAATTGCTATTACATAGCCCAATCCTGCTCATTTTAAGTAACCTTGACCTATAATACTTCAAAAGTTACAAATTTGTAAATTATGGAGTTTAAATGTTTTATTTTATTTTAGCAGTAGTCATTTTGGTTGTTTTTTTCTTTATTCATGATAAATATATCCAAAGAAAGCATCAACTGCTTATCAACTATCCCATTATCGGTCGGATGCGTTATGTTTTTGAAGCGTTACGCGAACCGCTTCGCCAATACTTTGCCCAAGAGACATTTTATGAATCACGAGATAAGATAGACTGGGTTTACACCGCTGCTAAGGACAAGCCAAACTACAAATCTTTTTCGGTTTCACAACCTTTTAACGGATCGCGATTTATTATCAAGCACTCAAACAGAGTCCTCAATGAAGAGGAGGTGAGCGATGATTTTAGCGTAACGTTTGGTCAAAATAGAGCCATCCCCTTTGTCGCAAAATCTCCCGTTATCCGTTCGGCTATGAGTGACGGAGCCTTGAGTCCCGAAGCGGTGCGCGCATTTTCGCTTGCAGCAACACAATCAAACTTTGCTATTAACATCGGCGAAGGATCGCTGACGTCAAACCACCTCTACACCCACGAACCAAGCAAAGATGACAAGTATTTAGAGATAATCAAACCAAGCAAAATCGCCGAACTCATCTACAAACTCGGCAATCTTTTTTTTAACGGTGCCGTAGCGATTCGGTGGTACCGCGCGGTATCGCTAAAAAACTACAAAACAAGAAACACGTATATCTTTTCCAAAAAATCGCATATGCTCTTTCGTGTCAATTGGGATGCACCGCTTCATGATTTCCCGCATGAGGTTCCCGCAGATATCCCCGATATGATCTTTCAGATGAGTTCTGGGCTATACGGAGTGCGCGATAGCAAGGGGCAGTTTGATCCGTTACGCTATCAAAAAGTGATGCGGTTTTGCAAGATGACAGAGATCAAAATCGCACAAGGAGCCAAGCAAACAGGCGGTAAACTTGCCGCTTCAAAAGTCAATGCCGATATTGCGTATTATCGCGGCGTGAGTGAGGGAGTTGATCTGTTTTCACCAAACCGCTTTCCCTACGCAAATACACATGATGAGCTGTTTGATTTTATTGAGCAGTTACAACAGCTTTCTAGCAAACCCGTGGGGATAAAGATCGTGATTTCGGATTCAAAAGCGGTCGAGGAACTTGTAGCTGACCTTTCCAAACGCCAAAAAGAAAAAAGAGCGCTTCTTGATTTTATCAGCGTTGATAGCGGTGAAGGGGGCAGTGCTACGGCACCTCTTGAGTTGATGGAATCGGTGGGACTAAAGACTAATAACTCTATCTATATCCTTGATACGCTGCTTCGTAAATATGAACTGCGTCAAGAGATCAAGATAGTGGCAAGCGGCAAGATCTTGACGCCTGATGATGTAGTGATCTCTATGAGTATGGGCGCCGATGCGGTAGGGATCGCTAGAGGGTTTATGATGAGTGGCGGCTGTATCCGTGCGCGGATGTGTTCGGGGTTTGGATCGCATCTTTGTCCTGTGGGGATGGCAACACAGGATGAGAAAAAAAGGGCTTCTTATCTTGTGATCAAAAAATCAAAAGAGATCGCAAATTATCATAACAATCTGCTCAAAGGCTTGCAGGTAGTACTAGCGATCATGGGGATTAAAAAGATCGGTACACTTGATAAATCAAATCTTACCTTTAGAAGTCAAAACGGTGATGTGTACTTTGATCTTGACAAATATTTTCACAAAAAACTGCATGTATAAAACCGTGCCTTATATTTGTGCAGTTTTGCATTGCGTTGCATGTTTAAAGCTGATATAATGAACTCAAAGGACAAATCATGCAAAAAACAATAGATGGATTAGAGGTTTATACAGCAGGCAATACCAACTCCCGACCGATTATTTTTATTCACGGGTTTCCTTTTGATCATTCCATATGGAATGAGGCGGTAGCACAACTACAAAACGATTATTATTGCATCAGTTACGATATTCGAGGTTTTGGTCGTTCAAAAACTGCACACGGGCAATACACTATGGAAAGTTATGTTGATGATTTAGAAACTATTATAACGCAGCTGCAACTACAGCAGGTTATTCTTTGTGGGTTTTCAATGGGTGGCTATATCGCGCTACGCGCTAGTGAAAGATTGCAAACTTGCAAAGCCTTCATTTTGGCAAATACAACGACAAGCGCCGATGATAACACCGCAAAGCTCAAACGAGCCAAAGCGATCAAAAGTATAGAAAAAGAGGGCGTGGCACCATTTTTGGATACCTTCTTTAGTGCAGCATTTACAAAACACTACCTTCAAGAAGATGAACAAACAGTCGCAAAACTCAAAACAAAGATACTGTCCTTTGATCGCGTAGGAATCAAAGGCGGTCTTTTAGCGATGATTAGTCGCACCGATACAGCGCAAAGTTTGCAAGCTCTGCCCCAAAGTTTACTTATAAGCGCAGGTGAAGATAAGATTATCCCACCCCAAGAGATGAAAGATATGGCTGCAAAGATACCAAATAGTCAGTATGTGGTCATACCCAACAGCGGACATGTGAGTATGCTAGAAAAACCACAAGAGTTTATAGAAGCTATTCAATCATTTTTGCATAAACTTTAAAGCTCCACACCCTCCCAAAACTCATCATAATCTAGGTTTGTTTCCAAGCCTTGCTGCTGCTGCAAAAGTTCATCTTGGGCTTGAAAATAAAGCTCAAGGGCTTCATTGATGAGAGTGTTGCTATCTTTGTGCAGCAATTTGGCATAGAGCTCTATCTTTTGAAGCTGTTCATGATTGAGAGTAAACTCAAGTGATTGCATATTTTTACCTTTTTTGCAAAAAATTGTACTTTGTAAAGTCACCTTTGTCAATGGGCTTTAAAGCAACAAATAGATACAATCTCATCTATGGATGAAAAGTATAGAGTTTTAAAAGAACACTTTGGACATGATAATTTTAGAGACTTTCAACTTGAAGCGGTAGAGAGTATTCTTAGAGGGCAAGATCTGCTGACCATTTTGCCAACAGGCGGCGGCAAGTCGCTGTGCTATCAACTGCCCACGATGCTAATGGATGGCTTGACGGTAGTGATCACGCCGTTGATTGCTTTGATGCAAGATCAAGTTGCAGCATTAAAAGCCAACAATATCGCCGCGGCGATGGTAAGTTCTACGCAAACTACGGGTGAAATTAAAAATATCTATTCACAAATTTATAGCGGGGGGCTGAAGTTTTTATATGTTGCTCCCGAGCGGCTCAATCCAAACTTTCTTTCGATGCTTTCACAGGTGAAGCTG
>JBNJHJ010000199.1:0-3409 GCA_051748365.1 Campylobacterota bacterium | reverse complement strand
AAAAAGAGTCGGGATAAGCTATGCAACCTACAAGCAAGATCATTTTAAAAAACTTTCAACTATAAAGTATATCTTTTTAGCCATAGTGGTATTTGTCCCGCTATTGATGGGAGTAGGGGTTTTAGGAAGCGACTTTTCAGCAGCATTTTGTAAGATATGCCCGGCTCGTATCATAACTCCGATGCTAAGCGGGGATTTTTCTCAACTTGCTATTGATTTTTCAAGTAAGACTGCCATGGTTTTAACCG
The DNA here is from genome assembly GCA_051748365.1 of Campylobacterota bacterium. Lineage (GTDB taxonomy): Bacteria > Campylobacterota > Campylobacteria > Campylobacterales > Sulfurovaceae > TCS-49. The sequence continues at coordinate 3,161 of JBNJHJ010000199.1, read as the reverse complement.
CTCTTGGCATCATCTTTACGGGGCTTTTTTTTATAGGAAGCTTTTTTAAAAAGCGCTTTTTTTGCTTTTTTTGTCCAATGAGCGCGATGCACTATATCTTTTCAAAGTTTTCTTTTGTGAAGCTGAAAAAAAACGGCAGCAAATGTACAAGGTGTGGGGATTGTTACGCAGTTTGCGATATGCAGATAAAAGATATCGCTGATGATGTAGTAAGTGAAAATATCTTAAGAGATGACTGCATTATGTGTTTAAAATGTGTAGCAGCATGCCCGGAAGATGATGCACTGCATTTTGATATCGTTAAATTCAAAGCATTTAGCGCAACCAAAGAGGGATTTGAAAAAAGAATGGGGATAAAGGAAATAGATGAGCGATCATAAGATAGAATCAGTCAAACAAAAGCAAAACCGCCACAAGGCGATGGAAGCAATCAGCGTGATCAATACGATGAAAGATGAGTTTAAAAATCCTCTTTCATCGATGGATAGCTTTTATAAACTCTATGAAGATGTGTATTGTAAACAAAAGTCTTTGCATGATGAGACTACAAAAGTAGGTACGATGTGTATCCAGATCCCAAGTGAAATTATTTACGCACTTGACGCGGTACCTATTCGCCTTTGTAACGGTTTTTATACCGACGATGAAATAGGAAGCGATATGCTGCCGCAAAAAGCATGTCCGCTTGTAAAAGCAACTGTGGGACATTTTGCTAGCGGAAATTTTAGTGATAAGCCCGATTTTATCTACTCTCCTACAACGTGCGATCAAAAAACAAAAGCCGGAAGTACGATCGAGAGTTTTGGGTATGAAGTGGTTGATGTTGATTTTCCCCGCATGAAAGAAAGTGAAATTTCAAGAGAGTATTTTAGAAGAAGTATCAAAGACTTTAGCGCACATCTTTCAAAGCAGATGAGTAAGAAGCTGACAAAAAAGAAATTGAAAGAATCTATCAGTAAAATAGGCTATGCACAATCACTCTATCACAAGCTTTGTGAGTATCGAAAAGATGCAAGCGTAGCGATCAGCGGTAATGATATGTTTTTTATAACTAACGCTTTTTTCTTTGATAAGCTTGATGACTGGATAGATAAGACAAAAGCGGTTTTAAGTGAATTAGAGCAAAGATCACAGGATCAAGTCAGTGTTGCCTCAAAGGTAAGTCCTCGAATCGTTTACACAGGTTCACCTCCAATTTTTCCTAACTTCAAGATACCCATGCTCATTGAACAAAGTGATGCCCTAATCGTAGCGGATGAAACATGTAGTTCAAATAGAATGTTTAATGACAGGGTTGCGGTGGATGAGTGGTTTGTGGGAGATATGCTTAACTCACTTGCCGATAAATATCTCAAAGCTTGCACATGCCCGATCTTTACCAAAAACGATGACCGCATTAGACGCATCATCGATCTGTATAAAACTTATAGTGCCGATGGCGTAATTTATCAAGCCTTTGCAGGATGCAGCGTGTATGAACTGGAGCAACGAAGCGTTTTAGGAGCAATGGAGAAAGAAGGAATCCCGATTCTTTATCTAGAAAGCGATTATAGCCCCTCTCAAGGCGGGCAGTTAAGTACAAGAGTAGAAGCGTTTGTGGAATCGCTCAAGATGAAAAAAAGGAAAAAAGCATGACATTTGCAGGAATCGATATAGGATCAACGGCGATAAAAATCTCTATCGTTGATGAAAATAAACAACTTTTAGGGCATAAAATCAGCGCAAGCGGTACGATGTTTTATAAATACGCACATGATACGCTCAAAAGTCTCATGGATGAGATCGGTATAAAAAAAGATGATATCGCGTATACCGTAGCTACGGGATACGGGCGAAAGATTTTTAAAGAAGCCGATGAAAATATCAGCGAAATCACGGCTAATGCTATAGGTGCTAGAGCTGCAGCACGTGAACATGGGGTCATCAATACCATCATCAATATAGGCGGACAAGATAGCAAAGCGATCTCTCTTGATGAGGAGGGTCACGTGGTAAACTTTGCGATGAATGATCGGTGCGCAGCGGGAACGGGCAAGTTTTTGGATGCGTGCGCGATGAATCTTGAGATCGGCGTGGATGAACTTGGAGGGAGACATTTTCAATCAACGGGGACGCCGCTTAGCATCAACTCCACGTGCGCGGTATTTGCTGAAAGCGAGATTATAGGACTGCTTGGAAATGAACACAGCGTGCCCGATATCGTCTGCGGCGTGCATTACTCTATCGCAAAAAGAATCGTAAAACTGGTAAAAAGAGTAGGGGTGAAAGAGGGCATTTACTTTGACGGCGGACCGGCACTGAATGAGGGATTGGTCAATGCTATAGAAAATGAACTGAGTAAAAAGATTTTTATTCCACAATATCCCCAGATTACCACAAGCTACGGCGCGGCGATAATCGGGGTAGATTCGTACGTCTATGCGTCGATGAGTTAATTAACATTTAACAATTTTTTGTAATAATACGCTAAAAATTATAAGAGGATCGTATGGAGTTAGAACTGATTAAAAGTTACGGTGAGTATACCGTCATAGGCTTGCTTGGGTTTATGGGATTTTTGAGCCTTTGGTTTTGGATCGAGAGATTGCTGTTTTACAAAGCAGTTGATATTTTTAAATATCAAAATAAAAAGCAGTTGGAGATCGATGTGACAAAGCATGTGGATATCATCTCAACATGTGGTTCCAATGCTCCTTATATCGGGCTTTTAGGAACGGTGTTTGGGATTATGCTTACCTTTTATACGATGGGACAAAGTGATGGAATGGATGTAAATTCTATTATGAGTTCACTTGCCCTTGCACTTAAAGCTACGGCGATGGGTCTGCTTGTAGCTATTCCTGCTATTGTGTTTACCAACCATTTAGGACGAAAGGTAGATGTATTGCTAGCAAAATGGGATATTGCCAATGAGCAGTAATGTGAGGCAAGTAATGCAAAAGAGTAGAGTATGTGAGAGTTTTTTGCTCATGAAATACAATGCAAATTCAAGCAATAGCGCAAAATGGAGTTCCTTTTTGCAAGCGTTCACTCAAAACGGTGAAAGAAATCCAAGAGCACCAAGGGTGCGAGAGCGCTCTGCTGAAGAGTCCTTTTTGGACTTGTTCACTCAAAACGGTGAAAAAAATTCAAGAGCACCAAGGGTGCGAGAGCGCTCTGCT
>JBNJHJ010000198.1:0-3410 GCA_051748365.1 Campylobacterota bacterium | reverse complement strand
TTCCTGTGCGTGAGTAATATTTATTCCATATCTTTTTGTATCAAAGCTACCATACTCAAGATGCGCATTCGCGTTTGTGCCTTTTTGTGCCTTTTTGGTGATGATATTGATCACCCCTGCACTTGCCTCGGCTCCCCAAATACCGCTTTGAGCCCCTTTGATAACTTCAATCTGTTCTATATCTTGCAGTGTCAAGTGCGCAATTATGCTTCCACTGCTGTTTGAGGGGTCTTGATAGCGCATCCCGTCAATCAACACTAAAACCCGTTTATTGTCATTGCCTCTTAAGTTGACACTAGTTGTACTGCCTAATCCGCCGTTACTTGTGACGCTAATACCGCTTACTAAGTTAAGCGCCTCACTCAGCGTTTTTATATTTTTCTCCTCAAGCTCCATTGCGCTAATAACTGCAACATCACTTGTTACATCTTTGATCGATTGCTTGCTTTTGCTTGCCGTGGTGATTGTGATAGGTTCGATTGTAGCTTGATTTTGCTGTGCATGGAGTGTTACACTTGCACAGATTGAGAGTGTTATTACTGTTTTTTTCATAGTTTCATTCCTTATTGTTGTATTTTTGTTTGATTTTTGACTGCGTTTTTGAGTATGTTTTGTTTTTTGGTAAGTTCGGGCGCAATAAGCATATCTAGAGTTTTAAAGCTTGAAAATGCACTACAGAGTTTGCTATTTTCCGTTGAAGCCAAAATACCGAAATTACAAAAGTATTTTTTTGCGTGTAACATCATAAACCTCCTTTGTAAGATAAATAAAGCGCAAATTATAGCAAAGATTAACTTTTTTATTGTAAAATGCGCAAAAATAGATTTTAAGGATAGAGATGACTAACGTACAGATTGACCGGTATGAACAAAATATCAAAAATGTAAAATCACATCTTCTAGGAGTTATTGCCGTAATATTTGCTTCTATGAGCTTTTTTGGATTGAGTACCATCTTTGCACCGCTTGGGCTATTTTTTGCGGCGTGGTCGCAGCTTATCGGCGGTAAAAGCGCATGGACGCTTGCAGGGTATATTATCGCCGGGTTTGCAACGTTTTTTGTGTTTATGCAAGTGATCGGCGGAGGCTTTTTACTCGCGCAATAATTAATACTTATGCATCAGCGCCTTTGATACCGCCTCTACGATGAGGTGGTACTTTTCTTTTACAGGCTGGTGCAACTCTAGCAGGTTTGCTTTTTTGAGTTTGTTATCATTAATGAGCTTCTCTTGAGCTTGAATATCTACATTGATATTGAGTATCTTTGTTTTGTTCACATCAACGGCGTTGTTGATATCACGAATTGACACCCGCAGCCGATCCTCTTCACGACCTAACTTTTTGATCTCTGCCACAACGGCATTGATCTTGTTTTGCAACTCTTCGCTATCCTTGCCCATTCTTTTTTTACGCTTTTTAAGCTGTGTGTTTTCATCTTGCAACTCTTTGCTTTGGGTGATAATATCTTTGATATGATTATTGATACCCTCTTTACGCTCCTCAAGTTTTTTATTCTCCTCATTGATCGTTTCGATCCTGTGTCTCAAAGAAAATATCTTATCTTCGGCTTTGAGGTTGTTTTGATTAATAATCTCGATTTCACGATCGTTTTTTTGCTTTTGGATCACAATAGGCAAGATCGATACGGCATTCCATTTTTGATCATTAGCATCGATAATTTCAGGCTTTTGCACCTGTTTATCATCAATAAGCTCTATATTGCCGTCAAAGTAACGTAAAAAGTTTTCTACGTTTTTATCCCGCTTGCTGTGCAGTTCAAGCAGATGCTTTGCAAAGATCTTATGGATATTGGCAAAGTGTTCACGAAAGATATAGTTTACAAATGCTTTTTTTAGCGTTGCATCACTATCTTCATCCATATAAATAGACATCACTTTGTACAACTCATCTTGTACATACTCAATCACATGCTTGCGAAAGAATTCATTATTAATCACGGTGAAATCTAACTTGCTTCGCATGAGATTATACATCCCGCTTTCGATCTCATCATAAATATTTTTCTCAAATACCATATTTTTAAGCCGCTCAAGCTCATCGGTAGGCAAACCTTCTGCACGCCGCTCTTTGGGCGATCGCTGACTGGCTTCTACAAACTTTTTGACCGTAATCTTTTGATTCATACAAAAAACAAGATCACGCTCATGAAGGTGCAGCGCATCTTTGACCGCTTGCTTGTACAACTCTCTTTTTAAAGCGCTATCTTCTATATTGTCAAAATCGCATCCAAAATCGTTAAGGGATTCTTTATCGATCATATAGATCCCCTCACTACTTTTAAAATCCCCAAGCTTTTGCTCTAACACTTCAAGCTTTTTACTCATAGTGTGAAACTGTTTACTAAACTCTCCATAGATCTGCTTTTTGAGGTCTTTAATGATGATGGTGTGGTGTCCTTGAAAGAAAAGTGAAACTTTTTGATTGAGCAGTTGAAAATAACTTTTAAACGCTTTGCGGATTTCGGCTCTATTTTCTCTTAACTCTCTTTTGCTATGTTTTTTTAACAGCTTGTCATAGAGTGCAATTGCATCGCTTTTTGAAAAATCTTCACAATAAAAATCTTCCTCTATATTTTGTTCAAGATAGGAAAACGTATCTTTGAAAACCTCGCTAGTTGAGGACATGGAGCACCTTTAATTATTTATATTAGATCAATACTAACAAAAATAAATAGTTAATGAGGTTAAAAATTATGCCCCGTAATACTCATTAAGAAAATCTTAAATTTCAATTTTCTTATGCATCTTTACAATCTTGATCTTTGCTGCAACCTTTTGGCTTAGCTGCTTTGTAAAAATCCGCATACGCTCCTTGTCGCCGTGAATGAGATAGATATTTTCTACATCCTTCACCCCCTCTACCCACTCGACCAAATCATCTCTATCAGCATGAGCAGAAAAGCCGTCAATAGAGCGGATAAGCGCATTTTTTACGATTTTATTACCGCCAATCTCTACCGTTTTTTTGTGAATAATTTGGTGCCCCAAAGTTCCGGGGACTTGATAGCCCACAAAAAGCACCATTGCGTTATTGTCCCCAAGATAGCGCAGCAGGTGGTTTTGTACCCTGCCTCCTTCGCACATGCCGCTGCCGGCGATGATAATCTTTGCTCCGGCTTTATGTGCAATAGCTTTTGACGCACTTTTGCTCTCTGTGTGCACTAACTCTTCAAAATCAAAAGGATTTTTATTTTCGCTTATGAGCTTTTGGATCTCATTTGAAAAGAGTTTTGGGTAGTTTAAAAAGGTTTTTGTTACATTGATTGCAAGCGGTGCATCAAGATACACGGGAATCTTTTTGAGTACCCCTTTTAAACTCAGCTGCCGCAACAGATACAAGACCTCTTGAGTTCGTTCAAGTGCAAACGAAGGGATCACTACCACGCCGCCG
>JBNJHJ010000197.1:0-3429 GCA_051748365.1 Campylobacterota bacterium | reverse complement strand
CTTGATTCAGCATCTAGGTTGGAGAATATGCAATGTTGATTTCACGACAAAGATCCTAAATCAAGTTTAGGATGACGGAATGCATTGAACGGGTGCGCGCCCATGCTTCAGCCCGTGTGCGCCCCGCCGTCATGCCAAACTTGATTTGGCATCTAGCTCAAACCTACGCACCCGACTCGTCCCCCTCATACACGCAACCTCTTTCAAACACATCAAAAAACAGCCGCTTAAGCTGCTTTTTCATCTTGCTATCTAACTGCTTTTGACTACAGTAGATAAAAAACGGCACCGTATTTTGCATCGATTTTTTCAACCGTTTGCGCAGCGTTGAGATCTCATCAATGCTTAGTAGCTGCTGCCCGTTATACAGTGCAAAATCTTTTGCAACTCCAAGCTTAAACGACACGATATGATAGGTAAGATAGCTGCCTTTGTTTTGCGCTTCATACATCTTTACGTAATTATTCAAAGACTTTTTCAAAATCGTCAACTTTGCCGGTGTCAGATAGCCAAAACTCTCTCGAAAGCGGTATCGTTGCTTCTTTTCAAACTCTAGCACATTATACAGATCGTGTAGATTTTTCCACATCGAGTGAAAATAGGTTTTGCCAAACAGCACCTCTTCATAGAGATAAAATATCTTTTGATCCTTTTGATACTGTTTTTTATGCTTCAGCCCAAAATACTCCTTTTTAAAAAGCGATATCAGCCAATTTTCATCAAGCATCGAAAGCAGATCAAGCATCTTTTCTTTGTTTTTGATCCCTGCAAACTCCCAAAGCATCGCAATAGACCCCACCTTTTTGGCTCTGTTTTTTGCAAAATAGGTATGACTTAGAGCGATGATCAACCCCTCTAGCATCGCATCTTTTTTTGCTAACTCATGATTAAAAATCACCTTTTTATAGAGGTTAAACCGCATCTCTAGCATATGCTCAATATCAAGTATCGCATCTTCAAAAAACGACACTTCAAAGCCCCCGTTTTGTACAAGTACCGTTTGTTTTGCTACTCTAAGCAGATCCACCGCTCCCCCGATATAGCCGCTTGCTAGCATATCTCTGTTGATATAATCAAGCCTATCGGCATCTACGGTGCCGTCGATAAATCGGTGCAGCACACCAAAATCAAACGAGGGCGTTTTTGTATTGCAAAGGATGGCTTTGATGATGGTGTGCAAAAGCGCTGCGTATTCTAACTCCTGCGCATCTTGCAGTTGTGGGGGCAGCTCATATTCAAACAAAAGATCCATAAACAAAACCCCCGCGGCTTCATGCAGTATCTCGGTGCTACCTTGCGTGATCTGTTCATACTTTTGCAAAAATTTCTTTTGCAATCTGTTACTATTTTTTTGCGATTTTTGTTCATTATACAGATTGTGCATCGCAAACTCGACTTGATGCGAAAAGGGCAGGTGCCCCACATCGTGCAGCAGTGCAGCAATACGCAGTGCTTGCAAAGAAAGCAGATAGATCGTACGCTCACTTTGTAGCGGGATCATAAACTGATACAGCGTCGTATCTTGCAAAAAGGTACAATCGGTGGCAAGTGTGATGCCCCTTTGCCGTGCAAGTTGCGCAATGCCTCTTTGCAAAGAGTTCATAAACTCTTGTGTTGTGGCATCATCTGCATTGATCAGCGCACTTTTGTACATATGCGCCCCTAGATGCATCGTACCGATACTGTGGATGTAGCGTTTGGTGTTTATGGAGGGAAAGGCAAAGTACGCCAGCGCGTTTTGGGTGATAAACTGCAAGCGGCTTAATACTTTGCTTTGCAAAAGCAGCTGTTCAAAATCGCTGCATTCGATGTGAGAGTATATCGTATCATTGATCAGTTTTGGCATCTTAACTCTTTTTTTCAAACACGCTTTCGCTAAACTGCGCAAACTTCCCGCGGACGGCTTTTTGCAACTCTATAGCAAACATATTGATATCTTCATGCCCAAATCGTGTCTGCTTGAGCAGCGACGTTAAGCCGTTGTTGTACTTATTAAGATAGAGATTATCGATCTGGCGGTTTGAACCGATCACTATCGCCATGCAGCTTTCATCAAGACGCGAAAGGATCAGCTGCGTTGTACTTTGACTACTGTTTTGCCATTCATCCATGATCACAATAGCTCCGTTTAGTGTCCGTCCTCTTGCTTCTCCGGGCCAAAGGGTTTGGATTCCGTAGCGCCCGATGAGCTCTTTTGTTTTTGCCTCGATCGCTTCAAGATTATCTTTGCTCTCACTCTTTTTGAGCTGCTTTTTAGCGATAAACTCCAGCGTATCGTTAAGCGCCATATTGTAGATGCGAAATTTTTCGTCATTGCCGCTTAAAAACCCCACTTCCGCACCCTTTTCGATAGACTCGATGGAGTTTCGCACATACACGATCTTGTCATACAACCCCTTATCGATAAGCTTCATCGCACACGCCATAGAAACAAGCGTCTTACCGCTTCCGGCTTTGGCATCGATAAGCAGCAGATGGTAGAGGTTTTCAATGATCGCTTTAGCAAAAAACTTTTGCTGCAGGTTCACAGGCTTGACGCTAAGGGCATTAAAATCACTCTCTTGTAGTTGGTGCAGCTTCTCATTTGCCACAATCCCGTACGCTTTGTTGCCGTCATCTGATAAAAAGCTATAACAAAAGTTTTCAGGCTTGTGCTGCGGGTCAAGTTCTTGTATACTTTTAAGATCTAGCGTATTAAAATAGATCGAATCAAGCGGCAACTCTTTGATAAATTCAAACTTAGGCACTTCGCTTTTGTCGTTATTGAGCGTTTGGGTTTTAATGTTTTTAAAAAGAGCAAAGATGCGCGCATAGATATCGATAGACAGAAAGATCACTTTCAAGCCCTTGTAGTATTCACGCGCAAGCGCAGCAACCTCGATGATCTTTTTGTCATTGTTTTCAGAGATATTTTCGCTAAAGCTTTGTTCATAGCTATCTTTTGCAATGATATGGATTAAAATCGTATCGTTGTAGAGTTTGACCACTTTGTAGTTTTGTTTGTAATCAACCTCCTTGACCTTTGCTGCCGCCAAAAAACGCGCAAACTCGCGCGAATAAAACCCAAGTTCATTGGGAAGCTTCTTTTTGTCTTCAAGTTCAAGCAAAACCGTTTCGGGGATCACTAAGATGTTGCTGCCGTTGTCACTGAGATTTTGGATGTTTTGGATGTTTTGTAAGATGATATTGGTATCAAGAACATATACTTTTTGAGTCAAGGGAATCCTTTGCAAGTTGTTGTTTCATGATAAAGCAACAAAGTTACAAAAAGGTGACAAAGTGTCATTTTCAAACAAGGGAAATGTCGCGTCATCCCCAACTCGATTCCTGGTCACGAACCGAAGATGCCCTCCTGTCGCGTCATCCTGAACTTGATTCAGGATCTCTGTCATGAAACCGACCCGTTTCGCAAATTCAGCCAAGATACCA
>JBNJHJ010000196.1:0-3431 GCA_051748365.1 Campylobacterota bacterium | reverse complement strand
GAAGCGTTGAAAAAATCCTCAAGTGATGCATCACAGGAGATAAAAGAGGGATTTGAAAAAGCGTGGGATGATCTTTCTAGCTCACTCAGTGCAGCAAAAGACGAATTTAACAAAAAGGATTAATATGAATTTTATGAAAACTTTAATTGCCACTTTATTTTTGCTTGTCACTTCCTTGAGTGCATCAAATCACGGTGCAGACAATAGTGATGTCGATGTGCAAAAGGTGGAGCAAGAAGCGCAAGAGTTTGGCAAAACATTGCAAAATTATACACTTGAGAAAAAAGATCAAACGCTTAAGCAGATGCAGCAGTATCTACAAAAAGCCGATACGCGCATACAAAACTATGAGCAAAAGATGGAAAAAAACTATGACACGATGTCGTCAAAAGCAAAGAAGCAATACAAAGAGACGATAAAACAATTACGCAAAGAGAGAAACCAACTTTCACAAGCATATGGCGAAATGAAGCAAAGCTCAAAAGCTGCATACAAAGATGTGAAAAAAGCAGCTATTGAAAGTTATGACCGATTTGAAAAAGGGTTACAAAAAGCTTGGAAAGATTTGCAATAACACTCTATGCTAAAAGGCTTTTTCGCCTTTTAGCGATGAAGATATATACTCCTGTACAGATATGTAAAAAATCTCAAAACACGTTGCATACTTTCACCTCTTCTAACTGTAATTGTACTTTTGTACTGAATGTGGTATAGTTTTAGGAAAAAGAGATATTTATGCACCTGCTTTTAAAACTTTGTATCTTTTTTACTGTTATGGGCTTTGCATATGCCAAAGAGTACACTGTTACTATCTTGGTTGACACGCAGTCGCAACAGTTTATACAACAGATACAAAAAGAGACACGATCGGTGTTTTTTAAAAATGACACCGTAATCTTTCATACTCACATATGTGACAAAAACTGCAAACAAGTGGCTACAGAAAGGTTTGATGTAGCTGTATTTCAAGCTACATCAAAAGTACCTATCAAAGCCACCTATGTGATCAATTATGATGCGATACGATCAGAATATGATAGAAAAAGAGTTATCAAGGCAGCTTCGTTGGGTATATTTGAGCATATAAAAGAATCAAAAACAGATACCGTTTTTTTACAAACTGCACCAAAGGTATTTGAACAAAATGCAGCTCAAAATGTTGCTGTTGAAGAGTTAGGATTAAAAGATTTAGCAAAATTTATACAACAAAATAATCACCAATACCGCCACAATCAGAACACTCTTGCACTGAATCGTTTGGATATATCTAATGCAACAAGCCGCTTTAAGCCTCGCATCTCTCTTTTTTCAAACTATACGCAGATTGATGAAGATAGGGCGTTATATAGCCAAGGGCAATACCCGCAAAAGCAAACAAACGTGGGTATTGCGCTACAACAGCTTCTTTTTTCGCCCCAAGCCTATTACAATATCAAGATCCAAAAGATCTTGCATCAATCAAAGCAACAAAGTATCAAAGCAGCTAATGATGAACTTTTATATGAAGCGATACTGCTTTATTTTAATAACAACAAAGCACGACAAAAAGAAAATATACTAAAAAACAAAAAAGAATTTATTCAAAAAAACCTTTTTTTTGCGAAGCAACGAGTAGAGATAAGCATAAAAGATAGAAGCGATATCTACCGCTGGGAAAGTCAACTTGCTGATATAGATATAGAACTTTCAAACGCAAAACAGCAGCGTAAAGAGTTAGAATACGAACTTTTCAATGCGCTGGGTTTACAATCACACTATGGTTTGAAAAGATATACTATCGATGATCCGCTTTTTAAACTACTTTCACGTGATCTACCCTATCATACACAAAAGCAAACGATACAAGAACTTTTTTTCCAAATGGTTATCCGGCAGCATCCACAAATAAAGCAGCTAAAAGAGGCTCTACGCGCCCAAAGCCAAAAGATTGCTATGAATAAAAAAGAGTTTTATATGCCAACGGTAGCTTTGGAGGGAAATTATAAAAAGCAGCTAAGCAAGGACGGTGCGGGATCAAATGTTGCTGTAGCTTGGGATGATGAAGAGTTTGAAGCGATGCTGACACTTCGTTTTGATCTTTTTGACGGTTCACAAAAGCAACTTAATCTGCAAAAAAGCAAATTGCAGCGGCAAAACTTACAGATAACATATAACCGGGTTAAAGACACTATAGAAAAAAATCTAAAAACGCACTACTATTTTTTGCAACAATCATATGAAAATATAAACTATGCCAAAAAAGCATTTAAGGCTGCGTACAAAAACGTAGATCTGATGCAAGATAGGTATGAGTATCAAAAAGCCACTCTTATTGAACTTTTAGATGCCCATGATAGTATGATAAGAGCTAAACTTAATCACAATATAGCTATAACAAACTATCTGCAAAACCTTGTTTCAATCTATTTTTTAATTGGAAAAATAGATCTTTTAGTTGATGATAGTATCAAAGATGCTTTTGAACATACAGTCCAAACACATCTTCACCAAAGGTAACATAGTGAACAAAATATACCTCTTAGCCCTGATCATTCTCTTTTTTACGGCATGCCAATCTGAAAATATCGATACAACAGACCAAAATATCAAAGCAGTATTTGCAACACAGCCAAAACCTGCACACAGACAAAGCAATCGTGTATTTAGCGCTATAGCAACTGCGGATTTGCAATCAAAGCTAAGCTTTAAAGTAGAGGGAAATATCGCTTCATTTAACGTCGAATTGGGCGACAATGTCAAAAAGAACCAACTCCTTGCAAAACTCGATGCAACCCCTTATGAGATCAAAGTAACGCAATTGCGCTATGGGTTACATGAAGCACAAGCACAATTGCAAAACTATAAAAACAGTTTTGAGAGAGTAAAAAAGCTCTATATAAACGACCACGCAAGTGCAAGCGACCTTGACAGTGCAAAAGCAGCCTACCTTTCGGCACAAGCAAAGGTGAGAAACATTAATGCGCAATTAGCATATGCGCAACTACAGCTTTCATATACGCGGCTATATGCTCCAAAAGACGGCACCGTTTCGCAAAAGTTTGTTGAAGAAAGTGAAAATATAAAAGCAGGCACACCTGTAGTTTTAATCAGCGATACCTCTGTTGCGCAACTACGTGTACAGATCCCTCAAAAGCTGATCAACAGTGTACAACAAGGTGATACGGTGCAAGTTGTTTTTGATTCTTTAGAGGGGATCGTTTTTGAAGGTTTTATCGACAAAATCTCAAAATATGCGTTTGCAAAAGCAAAAACGTATACGATATATATCAAACTACACAACCCAACAAAATCGCTGCATGCGGGAATGTCGGCAGATGTGCATTTTAATTTTGACACGCCAAAAAAGATTTTTTACCTTCCGCTACAGAGTGTTCTCAAAGATGACAAAGGCCACTTTTTGTATCTATTGCACAAAAAAGATACGCATTATA
>JBNJHJ010000195.1:0-3437 GCA_051748365.1 Campylobacterota bacterium | reverse complement strand
TTATCAAACAAAAAATTTTCAATCTGCTCGTAGTTTTGCTCAAAGCTTGGCAAACTTGTAGCGATGGAAAAGCCGATCATCATCAAAGGGATCAGTGAAAAGATCGTATAAAAGCTTAAACTCGATGCAAAGTAGGTCAACTCCACATCAAAAAGCTCCTTTAAAAAAGAGAAGCTCTTTTGATAGATCTGCTTTGTATTCAATGGCTAAATTCCCATTTTACCGGGGTTGAGTATCCCTTTTGGATCAAACGCTTTTTTGATCCGCCCAAAAAGATCCATCTCCGCTTGGCTAAATGCCAGCGGCATAAATTGCGCTTTTGCCAACCCTATGCCGTGTTCACCGCTAAGCGTTCCTCCAAGATCTACCGTGATCTTAAAGATCTCTTCAATAGCCTTTTCTCCCATCTCTAACTGCTGCGGGTCGCTACCGTCTTTTACCATCACGTTTGTGTGGACGTTGCCATCTCCCGTGTGCCCAAAGCAGGGCACGTTGACACTGTATTTTTTCGCTACCGCATCGATAGCGTCTAACAGTTGCGGGAGTTTGCTTCTTGGTACGGTAATATCTTCATTAAGCTTTTTATTGCCATACACCGCCAAAGCGGGACTGGCGTTTCTTCGTGCAAACCAGATATCGGCGGCTTCTTGCTCACTTTGTGCGATCTTAAATTCACTACAGCCGTTTTGTTTAAATGAATTTTGGATAATATCAAGCTGTGCATCCAACTCCTCTTGACTATTGCCATCAACATCAGTGATCAAGATAGCTCCTGCCTCTTTTGGCAAGCCTTTGTTAAACTTTTGCTCTACCGCTGCTATGCTTAAGCGATCTAAAAACTCCATCGCAACAGGCGTTACCCCTGCTGCCATTGTTTTATATACCGCGTCCATGGCGCTATTTACCGTCGGGAATATCCCCATCGCCGTTTTTTTCATCTTGGGCTTTGCGATCAGCTTTAGCGTAATCTCTGTGATCACGGCAAGCGATCCTTCACTTGCGGTTAAGATACCCGCGATATTGAATCCCGCGACATCTTTGATCGTCTTTTTACCCGCTCGTATCACATCTCCGCTAGCAAGTACTGCACGCAAAGCCATGACGTAATCTTTGGTGATGCCGTACTTTGCTGCGCGCATACCGCCTGCATTTTCGCTGACATTGCCGCCGATGGTAGAGTAATCTTGACTTGCAGGATCGGGCGGATAAAACAGTCCCACCTCCTCTACAGCCTTTTGCAAATCCATATTAATAACTCCCGGCTGCACTCGCGCGACCATATTTTGCATATCAATCTCAAGAATTTGATTCATATGCCGCTGCATCGCAAGAACGATACCGCCGCTACTTGGCAAACTGCCGCCTGTAAAACCGCTGCCTGCACCGCGTGTTGTTACCGCAATCTCATGTTCGTTGCAGTATCGCAACACTTCGCTGACATCATTTTCATCTTTAGGAAACACCACCGCTTCAGGTTCAAACTTTAACTTTGTCGCGTCATAACTATAGGCAATAAGATGTGCTTTATCACTCAGTACATTTTCCTGCCCGACAATCTGTCTTAACTGCTCTATATTTTCTGCCCTCATCTACTCTCCCATCATATAAAGATAATATTTATCGTAATTTTCCTCTATAGAGGTGTCGATATCCAAAAGATGCGCTTTTACAATCTTGTATAATCCTCCGACTGCGGTTAACAACCCCGCATCAAGCTTTTCAAGTCGCATAAAAAACGGCATCATCCGATCACCGCTACTATCAATGGGTTCAACACTGAGCACTTCAAAACTGTTTGCATCGATAAAATATCCCATATCCGCAGCAACAAGGTAAACAAGTCCGATAGCATTTTGTGCGCAGTATGTTTGGATACTGCTTTTATCAGGCAACTCTTGCCCCTCTTGCATCAATTGAAACGCTAAAAGATCGGGATTGATAAAATCCATCGAAGGGTAGAGATTCAATACTTGCTTATATGTTTGTTCATTGGGCGTAATAAGCAGACTTCTATTGTACAGATACCCCATTATCACACTATCTCCGGGGCGTACCTGCGTGGCGATATCCGGGAGTTTATCGTTTTTGACATACTGTGTTTTTACAATCTGCACTTCACGACCCCCCTGTGCAGCAACGGTTGCGACAATAGCACTGTTACTCTTATCATACGCATGGTACACAATTCCGCTTACGCCGGGTTCATAAGATCTATCCAAAGTAATTTTATCTCCGTCCACTGCAATAACGGTTGCTTGTGAAGGTTCTAAAGCAAGCAAGCTAATAGTAAAAACTAAAAAAGCTATGATCAATTTCATTAAAACTGCCTTTATTTATATTAAATTTTGCCGATTATAGGGCAATTAGGTCTATTATTAATCTAGTAATTATATCACAATTGCTATAATTGCGCATAAATTTTAAAAAGCTTTAAAGGAATACTTTTGCGATATATTTTAACCATTTTACTCTTAACTTTCTCACTTTTTGCCAATGAGATCAAAAGCGGCTACTGGGAAAGAGGCGAAACACTGCTAACCTTTTTTGAAAAAAATGATATTCCCCAAAAACTTTATTATTCACTCCCAAAAGCCGATAGAGAGTCAGCAATGGGCATCTATGCAGGAACACGGTATTTCACGATGCACGATAGCGAAGGTAAACTTACGGAGTTACTCCTTCCAATTAGTGATGAGTTGCAGATCAAAGTTTACTCTAAAGACGGTGCATATCACTTTACGACGACACCTATATCCTTTTCAATCGTACGCGATACCTTTGTGATTGAACTCAATAACTCCCCATACTACGATATTGTAAAACATACAGGGCTAAAAAGCTTAGCCGATGAATTTGTTGCTATTTTTAAACACAGTATTGATTTTAGAAGAAGTATCCGCAAAGGCGATAAGTTAGTTATAAGTTATGAACAAAAGATGCGTTTAGGGCAACCTCACGGAAGCCCCACCATCAATTTAGCCATGATTGAGACAAATAAAACGCCGCATTTTCTCATCAATTATGAAAATAGATACTTTAATGAAAAAGGTATCGAGGTAGAGGGATTTTATCTTACGCGTCCTGTGAGTGCGGGCAATTCTTGGATCAGTTCACACTACAGTAAAAAAAGATGGCATCCGATTCTTAAGCGTTACCGCGCACATCTGGGTGTGGATTATGCAGCTAATACAGGCACTCCCATTCAAGCAGCCGCAGGCGGAAAAGTGATTGCTAAAGGAAGAAGAAGCGGATACGGCAACACCGTCACGATTGATCACGGCAATGGATTTAAAACACTCTATGCACACATGAGTAATTACAGAAGAGGCGTTAATATCGGCAGTTATGTCAAAAGAGGACAAACGATAGGGTATGTCGGCTCAACGGGATTAAGCACAGGACCGCACCTACACTTTGAGCTGGTCCGTAGAGGACAA
>JBNJHJ010000194.1:0-3440 GCA_051748365.1 Campylobacterota bacterium | reverse complement strand
CACCAATGGAGACAGCCTCTCAATGCACTCAATATCAACATCCAACTTCTTGAAGATGATTATGAAGATAATCTCATCGACGGGCAATATTTAAATGAGTTTATCAAAAAGCAAACAGATACTGTTTTGCATCTAAGTCATACTATCGATGATTTTCGGAATTTTTTTAAAAAAGATAAAGAAAAAAAGCACATGGATATCAAATCTACGATTGAAGCGGTAAAACAGCTTTTGCACGCACAGCTTAAAAGCAACGGGATAGAGGTAGAGATAGAAGGGGAAAACTTTGAGATAGACGGATTTGAAAATGAGTTAAAACAGGCAATGATTAATATCATCACTAACTCAAAAGATGCGATTTTAGATAAAAAGATAAAAGAGGGTAAAATTCAGATCAAGATAGATGCAAAAGCTAAAAAGATATACCTTTGCGACAATGGCGGAGGAATTAATACAAAGGTTTTACAAAGAGTTTTTGAACCCTATTTTACGACCAAAGAGACGAATAAAGGTACCGGAATCGGGCTTTATATGACAAAACTTATCGTTGAAGACCATATGAAAGGAAAAGTCGATATTTATAATCAAAACAATGGAATTTGTGTAGAGTTAGGATTGTAAAGATGGAGAAACAAAAAGTAAAAGATGTGTGCAAAGATTTAACCTTGCTGTATGTAGAAGATGATATATTTTCACAACAATCATTTTTACATCTCATTGAGCCTTTATTTTTTAAAACTTACGTAGCAGATGATGGCAAGGAGGGGTTAGAAATATATAAATCTCAAAAGATTGACTTAGTCGTTACCGATATCAAGATGCCAAAAATGAATGGCTTTGAAATGATCAAGCAGATTCAAGAGATTGATTTTGATGTCGTATTTGCTATCACAACGGCTCATGCCGATAGCGAGTTTTTTATACAAGCGATCGATCTTGGTGTAGGGTCATATATATTAAAGCCTATAGAAAAACAAAGAGTGCTGTTTGCTCTTTTTGAGATGGCACAGATGGTGCATAATAAGTACAAAGCAAAAGAGTTAGAAGCAGTGGTAAAAAAGCTAGCAATCTCCAATGAAATGATTGAAAAACTCTCCTATTATCATCCACTGACAAATCTTCCAAACAAAAAGCTGCTACTAAAAAAAATAAAAAATTTTCACTGCAACTGCGCATTGATTTATCTAAACATAGACAACTTCGGCTCCATAAACGATACTCAGGGAATGAGTGTAGGAGATGCAGTGTTGCAAAGTTTTGCAAAGCGGTTTGAGGATTCTGAATTTAGTGAACAGATATTTCATATGGGCGCAGATGAATTTATCGTTGTGGTGCCCACTTTAGATAATAAAAAACACAACAAAACAGATCAGATACAGCGTATTTTTAGCCAATTAGTTGCTATTGTCACCTCCGCTTTTGCCGTAAACGGTTCTATCATGCATATCACGATAAGCGGAGGTGTTGCTTTGATGGACGGTGAAGATACACAAGAGGTAGAGATATCAATAAACAATGCTAGAAATGCGATGAAGCTTGCAAAAAAAAGCGGTAAAAACGCTCTGTACTTTTTTGACCGCTCGCTACAGCGTGTCGCGATGCAAAGATCACAGATCTTACGAAGACTCTCACAGGCATATGAAGCAAAACATTTTTTTATGCTGTATCAAAAGCAGTTTGATAGAAGTGAAAATATCATCGGCGTTGAAGCGCTTATACGTTGGGAAGATCCAAAACGCGGCATAATCTCGCCCGGTGAGTTTATTCCCGTTGCCGAAGAGAGCGGATTTATTATTCAGTTAGGGGCTTGGATACTAAAAGAGACAATACGGCAACTTTGGGAGTTTCAAAGTGATAGAGATAAAAGCCAATGGCAAATGTCGGTCAACATCAGTCCGTTGCAATTTAAAAATAAAGAGTTTGTACCTATTTTGGAAAGTTTGATAATACAATATAAGATCGATGCATCAAAGCTTAGACTTGAAATAACCGAAGGAGTTTTGATTGATAATATTTCAAGCACACTTCAAAAGCTCAAAAAGATAAAGTCATTGGGATGTACAATCTCAATAGATGATTTTGGAACAGGGTATTCAAGCTTGCAGTATCTCAAAAAACTGCCTATTGATGAGTTAAAAATAGATCAATCATTTATCAAAAACCTCGTAACGGATCGATCAGATGAAACCATAGTAAGCACTATCGTCAATATGGGGAAATCGTTTGGGTTTGCCGTCATTTCTGAAGGTGTCGAAGAAGATGAGCAGTTTGACAAACTCAAAGCTATAGGGTGTGATTATTTTCAAGGATTTTTATTTGCCAAGCCAAGTAAAGATCTATAACTAGATTTTTTAAGAAAGTAAAGAACAAGACAAGATTGATTACAATAAGTAAGATTAAAAGGAGTGTGTATGAACAGTACAAATACTTTTCATCAAAGATTGAAAGATGAAACAAAACAGTTGCATGATGCTTTAGAACAGTTATATATCACAAAGAGTTTGGTCGAAGGCACCATCACTACCAATGAGTATAAAGAGTACTTAAAACGGCTTCATTGTATGCATGCAGTGATAGAAAGACAGCTGATTGATTTTGATTGGCAAAGTATAGGAATTGATATTGAGCGCTATTTGCGTAAAGAGTTAGTGCAAAACGATTTGAAAAGTTTAGAGGTGGATTTTGAGCAAACTCAGTGTAAAAAGATCGATATTGAGAATTTTGAGCAAGCTTTAGGGTTTTTGTATGTGTTGACCGGGTCAACGATGGGCGGAAAGATACTAGCACAAAAAGTAGAACAAAACCCCTCTTTGCCCAATGTCAATAGTTATTTTCACGCTTTTGAAGAAGATACGATGGGGCGATGGATGGAGTTTTTGCAAAAGTTTTCAAGCTATGTAGAAAAGAACAAAGCCGACGAAGCGGTGCTTGAAGGGGCTAAAAAGTGCTACGGGTATGTCAAAGAGTGTTTGGATGGATAATATAGAGTTTGATTTTTTGCGGTGTGAAGACGAACCGATCCATATCCCCTCAAAGATACAGCCCTTTGGGTATTTTTTTACTATAGACAAGGATTCAAAAACGATACTGGCAGCTAGTGACAACTTAGCTTTGCTAGGGGTTGCATTCAAAGATATTTTTGGCAAAAATATACTCTCTTTCTATCCTGAAATAGAGCCTCTTTTGCAAGATTTTAAAGAGTGCTTACACTGTAGCGGGCGCAAGAGTTATTTTGATCAAAAAATATCGAACTTAAGCGATGAAAGAGTTGATGTTTTTATCTCCTCTTTAAACAATCACGTTGTCGTTGAGTTTATTCAAAAAGATTTACAAAACAGGTCACAAGAGGGTATAAACTACCAAGACGTATTAAATGATTTGATCAATACTCAGAGTTTAGATGCCGTCTATGAAAAGGTTGTTCAAAACATCAAAGCTAT
>JBNJHJ010000193.1:0-3457 GCA_051748365.1 Campylobacterota bacterium | reverse complement strand
AAATCTTCTTGACACATAAAACTTCCCCTTGGGTAGCGAATGGCTAAGGGTTGATCAAAGCGATGCGCAAACTGCATCAACGCTTTAAAGCTTTTTGCATCATAAGGAGCGCACAGGTGCATGTTTGGAATCGCTCTTAAGTAACTTATATCAAAAGCCCCCTGGTGTGTCTCTCCGTCTTCGCCTACAATTCCCGCACGATCAATAGCAAATACTACGGGGAGTTTCATCAAACAGATATCGTGAATGATTTGATCATACCCGCGCTGTAAAAAGGTTGAATAAAGAGCGATAAAGGGTTTAAACCCCTCTTTTGCAAGCGGTCCCATAGAGGTTACGGCGTGCTGCTCAGCAATAGCGACATCCCAAAAACGATCGGGAAACTTTTCTAAAAGCGTATCCATCCCCGTACCGCTTGGCATCGCAGCAGTGACACCCACAACCTTCTCATCGCTTGTGGCAAGTTCAAGCAAGTTTTGACTAAAAAGCTTCGTAGCACTTGGAAATTTGGCCCCCTTTTTACTCTGACCGCTATCTATATCAAACGCGCCGACACCGTGCCATTTTTCATGGTAGCCTTCTGCTATCTCATACCCTTTGCCCTTAAGTGTTTGAGTATGCACAATCACGGGTTTTTGCAGATTTTTTGCTAAGTTAAATGCTTCAATCAAACTCTCAATATCATGTCCGTTAATCGGTCCGATATACTCTAGCCCCATCTCTTCAAAAAGCACTCCGGGGGTTATGAGTTTTAGCGATTCTTCAAACCGTTTTGCCATATAGGTAGCACCTTCGGGCATATGTTCAAGTACTTTTTCCGTAGCACGCTTAAGCTTTTGATACAAACCCCCCGCCATCTTTTGAGAAAGGTATTTACTAATAGCACCGATTGGTTTTGCAATACTCATCTCATTGTCGTTTAAAACAATCACGACGGGATATTTTCTATCTCCTAGCTCATTGAGCGCTTCATACACCATTCCCGCACTCATCGCCCCATCACCGATAAACGCAACGGGGATTCTTTGTTCCTTTTTAAGCGCAATCGCTTTTGCTGCCCCGACTGCTAGAGAGATCGAGGTAGAACTATGCCCGCTTACGTAATAATCATAGGGTGATTCAGTAGGTTTTGTGTAGCCGCTTATACCGCCGTATTGACGCAAAGTTTCAAACTCATCCCACCGATCAGTTAAGAGTTTATGGGCATAGGCTTGGTGGCTAACATCAAAGATAAAGGGGTCTTTTTCTACATCAAAAACATAGTGCATCGCCACAATCAGATCGGTTGCACCCAGTGTTGAGCTTAAATGCCCTCCGTTTTTGCTTACCGTATCTAATATCTTATCGCGTATTGTGCTGGCTAACTGCTGTAATTCATCAGTCGAATAATTTTTTAAATCTCTTCGTTTGCTCATCGAAACACCATTTCCTTTACTTTTTCAAATCTTTGCATCAAGTCCCCGTCAATGTTTCCCGCTTCACTCAAAAGCATCACGCCCCCTTCGCTGATACTGCCATCAGATACCACATCGACATTTTCCGATTGTAGTCGCTGCTTAAGATGCGCAAAATCCTTCGGCGATACTTTTACCGTCACCTTTGCCGCATCTTTGATATCATCAAGAAGAAGATACGCTAAATTCAATGCGATATCTTTTGAGTTTTTACTCACCTCTTTGGCAATAACCTCTTTGGCGATATCGATAGCCGTTGCGATTAAATCATTCTCTATTGTATCTATTTTTTCTTGAAACTTTTTGGTAGTTTTATCAAGTTTGTCAATTGATTGCGCAAACCGCCCTACCTCCTCTTCATCTTTTTGTTTCACCTCTTCACTCAAGCGTTTTTCAGCTTCAAGCTGTCCCTGTTTAAAACTCTCCTCTTTTGCCGCTTCAATCATCTTTTGAAACTCTTGCTGCTGGGATTCATAGGATTGCTGCATACTTGACAAACTACTTGAAAGTTCATCGGTTTTTTTCAAAAGTACCTCGATTTGTGAATCACTCATTGAAGTATTTTGTTCAATCTTTTGCTGCGACTGCATCAGATCAGGCGTATCGTTTTGCGGGGGATGCTCTTCATATGAGGCGTTGTTTTGTGCTTTACTTTTCTGCATAGCCGAATGATCTTTATCACTCATGACCTTAAATTGGTATTTTTGTATCAAATGGCCCTGAGTATCATTTGCACTGATAAACGTATCCATTACTCAATCATCTCCTCGGCATCACCGCCGGCTACGATCGTACCCTCTTCGGCAAGTCGCTGTACCGTCTCTACGATCTTTCTTTGAGCGCCTTCTACATCTTTAAGCTTCACCGCCCCTAAAAACTGCATCTCTTCCAAAAACGCATCACTTGCTCTTTGACTCATATTTTGAATGAACCGATCTTGCAACTCTTGAGGCGCGCCTTTAAGTGCAAGCATCAATTCACCCTTATCTACTGCTCCTAGAATTTCTCGGATTGCAGTGTTATCAAGCGTGACGATATCTTCAAAGGTAAACATCATCTCTTTAATCGCCGTAGAGAGTGCCTCATCTACTTGTTCAATCTGCGCAAGCGTTGATTTAGCCGTTTTCTGTCCGAGTTTGTTAAACACATCTGCAACTGCCCTAGGACCGCCCACTTCAACTTTGACCGTTGCAAGTGATTCAAGTTTACTCTCAAGTACTGCAGAGACCTTTTTGATAACTGATGGTGAAATATCGCCTAGATTTGCCATACGCATCGCTACATCGGCTTTCATCTCATCATCAAAATACCCCATCGTCTCCGCTGCATCGCTTGATTCCATGTGGGCTAAGATCAAAGCAACCGTTTGGGGGTGTTCGTGGACGATAAAGTCTGCTAACTGCTCAGGCTTTATCTTTGAAAGATACGCAAAGTTTTGCGCTTGCGTCATCGATTTAGAAAGTCTTTCTAGTACCCGTTTGGCCTCTTCCGGGCCGAGTGATTTGTACAGCAGTTCTCTTGCATACTCCATACCGCCGCTAGTGATATACTGGTTTGACTGCAAGATCGCATAAAACTCTTCTAGTACCTCTTGCGCCATCGGTTTATCGATCGTTTTAGCCGTAGCGATATGTTTTGACACTTCCGTAATCGCATCCACATCCATATAAGAAAAGATATTTGAAGTCACATCCTCACCAAGTTGAATAAGCAGTATGGCAATCTTTTCAGACATGCTCAGTTCATCAAATTGCGCCTTTTGCTGTTGGGTTAATGCCATCTGTTCTCCTTATGAACCATGCAGAGCTGATTTTTCCATCTCTGTCTCATCACGAATAAGCAGTGAAAGCAAGTTTGCGATATCTTCAGGAGATTCCTCTGCTGCTTCACGAAGCTTTTCAAGCACGATATCATAGCGCATCTCATCTTCATTAAAATCACCTGATGCCAGCCCGAGTTGTTCTTCGACCTTTTTACGCATACTGCCGTATTTTTCGGTCAAG
>JBNJHJ010000192.1:0-3460 GCA_051748365.1 Campylobacterota bacterium | reverse complement strand
AAGTCGAAGATGAGCAGCAGTGGGGCAACAAAGCCCCTGCAAATATCAATCTAGAACACTACGCATCCTCGGTGCCTGTTGATAGGTTTGGCTTTAAGGAGTTTTATGATGTGATCGGCAATGTATGGCAGTGGAGTCAAACACCGATCTATCCTTTTGAAGGCTTTGAAGTCCACCCGCTGTATGATGATTTTACGATGCCTACTTTTGATAATCAACACAACATAATAAAGGGCGGATCGTGGATATCTACAGGCAATGAGACGCAGCTAAGTTCAAGATACGCCTTTCGCCGGCACTTTTTTCAGCATGCGGGATTTCGGTATGTAAGCAGCAGTTATAATGAAAGTATCGATGCCAATGTGTATGAAAGCGATGAGAGTGTGGCGATGTATGCGAATATGAGCTGGGGTAAAGAGTATTTTGGGGTCAAAAACTTTAAAGCAGCCTGTGCGCAGATAGCGTTAGAACACGCTAAAAATTTTGACAAAGCTCTGGATATCGGGTGTGCTCTTGGAAGGGGAACGTTTGAATTGGCAAAATCGTTTGAAAAGGTCGTAGGTGTTGACTATACCGCGCGCTTTATCCAAAACGCACAAAAAATGAAAGATGATAAACGCTTAAACTTTTGGGTAAAGGATGAGGGCGAGATAAAACGTTTTTATGAGGTGCATCTGCGTGATTTTGATCTGCAAAACTGTGTTGATAAGGTGGAGTTTTGGCAAGGCGATGCGTGTAATTTAAAGCCTGTTTTTAGTGGGTACGACCTTGTATTTGCAACCAATCTCATCGATAGATTGTACGATCCGCGTAAATTTTTAACAGAGATTATGGAGCGAGTAAATAAAGATGGGATTTTATTGTTAGCAAGTCCATATAGTTGGGATGAAAGCTACACTCCGCGTCAAAAGTGGTTGGGTGGATTTAAAAAAGATGGGGAAAACTACACGACTTTTGATGGTATAGAGCAGATTTTGCAAGAAAAATTCGAGCTGATTGAGAGAGAGGATGTCACGTTTGTGATACAAGAAAGTAGTAGAAAATTCCAACATAGTATCAGCGAGGTAAGCGTATGGCAAAAAAGATAGATTTTGACACAATGATCGATAGAACAAGCAGCAACTGCGTAAAATACGACGCGTCTCAAGAGCGTTTTGGCAGTGAAAATATCTTGCCGCTGTGGGTTGCGGATATGGATTTTGCAGCACCTACAAAGGTACAAAAAGCGCTACAGCAAAGAACAAAGCATCCGGTGTACGGGTACACGAAATATCCAAATGCATACTTTGATGCGATCAAATCGCATATGAAAAGTTATGGATATCGCATCAAAAAAGAGCATATTCTCACCGTCCCCTCAACGGTGATGGCGATTAATATCGCGCTGCAAAGCTTTTGTCAAAAAGGGGAGGGCGTGATCGTACAGACACCGATCTATCCACCCTTTTTAAGTAGTATCAAAAATAACGATCTTGAGCTTTTGGAAAATAGATTGCGTAAAGACAAGCGCTACGAGATCGATTTTGAAGATTTTGAAAGCAAAGCGCAAAAGGCAAGGGCGTTTATACTGTGTAATCCTCATAACCCTACAGGCAGGGTGTTTAGCAAAGATGAGGTTAAAAAACTCGCGCAAATCTGTATCAAACACGGCGTGCTTATTATCAGCGATGAGATACATTCTGATATCGTTTATGGCAAAAACAAACATCATCCAATAGCCAAATACGCACCAAAAGAGACGATAACGCTCAACGGACCTTCAAAAACCTACAGTCTTACCGGACTTTCAAGCGCGTATGCCGTGATTGAAAATAGTTCATTAAAGCGCAAGATGCACCACAGCTTAACCTGTTTGGGCTATCATATCGCCAATCCCTTTACTATCGATGCGACCATCGCAGCACTAGGGAGCAATCAATACAAAAAGCAGTTGCTTAGCTACTTGCAAAGTAACAAAGAGTATGTGCAAAAGCAGGTTAATAAGATAGAACAGATTGAGTGTAGAATGCCTGAGGGAACCTTTCTTGCATGGCTTGATTGTAGCAAACTGGGTTTAGGCGATACGCAGCTTAAAGAGTTTTTTGTGCACAAAGCAAGATTGGGATTAAACAGCGGTATCGAGTTTGGTCAAGCCGGAAGCGGGCATATGCGTTTAAACTTTGCCACTCCCAAAAAGAGGTTAAAAAAAGCGTTTAAACAGCTTAAATGCGCGATTAAAGAGAAACAATGATCTTTTATATTCATGGATTTGGCAGTAGTGGATTGGGTGATAAAGCCAAGCTGTTTCGATCTGCGTTTGGGGATGCGCTGATCGCTCCTACGCTACCGATAAGTCCTGATTTAGCAATCGATAGTTTACAGCAACTCATAGAGAGCTTTTTACGGTATGAGGAGGTTTTTTTAGTGGGATCGTCTCTTGGAGGTTTTTACGGGCAGTATCTAAGCAATCGTTATGATTTGAAACTTGTTGCGATCAATCCCGTTGTCGATCCAAACGTTTTAGACAAATATAGAGGACAAAACAATCTATTTTATGATCAAACGATCTATGAATACACACCACAACACTTCAAGCAGTTGCAACACTACAGTGTTAAAACCAATGAAGATAAAGTACTGTTAATGCTGCAAAAAGATGATGAAACGCTTGATTATAAAGAGGCTATAAAAGCCTACCCCAAAGCAAAAAAGATCATAACAAGCACAGGAGGGCATGCATTTGTAGGTATCGAAAACTATTTTGCGCAGATAAAAGAGTTTTTCGGGTGTTAAGGGTTAATAGTGTTATTTTTACAATTTTTGTTCAAAAAAGTCTCTGTATTTCGTACATAAAAATCTATAGCTACCTTCATAGCAGCTATAGATTTAATGGATGTAAGGTTAAAACGCTCTTGTTTTAAGAAGCAAGCATCTTAAGTTTTTCAAATCTTTCATTTTTTGCCTCCTTACAATTTTTGAACTCATTGCCTGTTTTTTACGTAAATATTTTTAAGTCGAAGTACGTTCACCTTCTTGCATCGCATCTACATAGTCACAGGTTTGACTATTGTCGTTGCACGGTTGCGAATAGCCCTGCATGGCGTCACTTTTGAAATTTGAGAGGTTATCTGATACAAAGTTCCAGTTTATTAGCTTCCACCAGTTTTCTAAATACTCAGGACGCGCGTTGCGATAATCGATATAATACGCATGTTCCCAAACATCGCAAGTCAGTAGCGGGGTGCTTCCGTGACGAATCGGTGTGTCGGCATTGGAAGTTTGTTCTATCACCAACTTGCCGTCTTTTTGTATACTTAGCCATGTCCATCCTGAGCCAAACAGTGTCGTAGCACTTTTGAAAAAAGCTTCTTTAAACTCTTCAAGCGATCCAAAATCACGATTGATAGATTCACGCAACTCTGCAGAGATGTCACAAGTTGTGCAAGTCATTCCCTTCCAGTAAAAGTCATGGTTATAAACT
>JBNJHJ010000191.1:0-3472 GCA_051748365.1 Campylobacterota bacterium | reverse complement strand
GCATTTGGATTATACGTGGCTTTTAACTCTTCTAAACGCGCAACTCTATCTTGTGTACTTGGGTGGGTTTGAAAAAGTGAAGCAAATTGCGCTTTTTTGCCGCTAAAGGGGTTAATGATAAACATATGTGCATTTTGCTGTTGTGCTTTTTGCATCGTTGCACGTTTTGCATAGTTTTCAAGCTTTAGCAGTGCACTTTGCAGATGTTGGGGCTTACCCGTAATCTGCGCAGCACCTGCATCAGCCATATATTCACGGCTGCGACTTACGCTCATTTGGATAACCGTTGCGGCAAGCGGCAAGATAATAGCAAGTCCTATCATCACAATCGGATGGGGTGAATTGTTTCCCCTTCCCCCAAACATCGCCGCAAACTGCATAATATTAGCAATCACGGCAATCGCGCCTGCAATAGTCGCTGCAATGGTTCCTACTAAGATATCATAGTGGCGTACGTGGCTGAGTTCGTGAGCGATAACGCCCTCAATTTCTTCTTCATTTAAAAGCTCAAGCAACCCTTCAGTTACCGCTACGGCTGCATTTTGCGGGTTTCTTCCCGTGGCAAAAGCATTGGGTACGCTATCAGGGACGATATAAACTTTGGGCATGGGAAGGTTTGCTTTGTGCACTAACTGCTGCACCATCGCATACAACCCCGGAGCACTTTGGCTATCAACCTCTACGGCATTATAGTGCTTTAGCACCATCTTGTCAGAATAATAATACGCATAAAAATTCATCCCCCCTGCAAATAGCAGTGCTATCAACATCCCTGCCGTACCGCCAAAAATGCCACCTAGCCATACAAGCAAGACAGTAAGGAGTGTGAGTAAAAAAACAGTTTTTATTCTTTCATTCATTGTTCTATCCTTGCATAATTGTTTTAAATAATATTATAGATAGAAAAAATAAACAAAGCGTTAATACGCGTTTTAAACGATCGCTTCTTTAAAAATAACGCCGTCAATATTGGTTGTAGCTAGCGTATCGATCTGTTTGATATCTTGGATAAATGTAAGAAGTTTGCTATCAAAAAGATAGTTCGTTGCGATCTCTTGGTGATCTTTAGGATCATCTGTGATAATGTAGGTTGCGCCTAAAGCATTTGCTAAAACCAGTTCATACGTGTGTGTAATCATGACACTATAAGCAAGCTCGTTTTGCTGCATATACGCCATCAACGCCCCGTCAAACTCTTGTAGATGCAATATAGAGTTTGGGGGCGTATCTAAGATATCTTCTTTGCACCGTATGCAGTGATGCTTTTGGTACGCAACAAGCGGGGAGCCTATTATTATCATTTAAAATGGCTTCACCACAACAAAGATAACAATGAATATTGCTAAGATCGTAGGGATCTCATTATAAAACCGAAAAAACTTTCCGCTTTTATCGCAACTACCCGTAGCTAATTTTTTACGCATTACATCGGTGTGGAAATGAAAAACAAGCAGCAACACTAAAAAAGTGATCTTAGCATGTAGCCAACCGCCGCTACTAAAATGCTGCGGTACCATCGCTATCATCACAACACCTGTAATCACCGTTGCTATCATCGCAGGATGCCCGATATACTTGTACAGTTTGTACTCTTGTACCTTTACCACATCGACAAACCCTTGGTTGCTTTCATTTTCTTTGTGGTACACAAATAGTCTTGGGAGATAAAAAAGCATCGCCATCCAGCTTAAAAAGCTCAGTACATGCAACGCTTTTACCCATATATAAAATTCCACTTTTTCTCCTTATGAATGGTTTGATTTTTCTTCTAGCATCTTATCAAGTAGTTCAAACAGCTTGTCACTCTCTTTTTCCATCTTCTCAAAGTTGTCAACAATCTGCTGCTTGTGCTGTGTCACGTTTTGTGCTTCGACAAACTCGATGTTTTGGGCGATATAATCATGAATCTGTTTATGTGGCTGCTCAAGCATCTTAAACGCTTGTGATCCACCAAATCTTTGTTGCCCCTCATGGTAATACCACTGTCCAAACTTACAATCCTTGGCTTTTCCAAACGATTGATCTTTCTTCTCGCTAATAACCGAAGAGTATGCATTGGATTTAAAGATGATATGATCGATTTTTACCAATGTGGTGTAGTTAAAATCTTCAAAGTGTTCAGCTATTTTTGCACTGGAGTTTGCATCTTCGTTAAACTGCTGCAAAGTTTGTTCAAAATCACCGATATCTTTACTTGATTCTTCGGCAATGGTGTTAATCTCTTCACTTGTTTGGAGTATCCCCATCGACTCTTGCTGCAGAGTCTGCATCGTAATACTAATCTCACCCGTTGCTTTTTGCGTTCTCTCAGCTAGCTTCCGTACCTCATCGGCAACCACGGCAAAGCCTCTTCCGTGTTCTCCTGCTCGCGCTGCTTCAATAGCTGCGTTGAGTGCTAATAGATTGGTTTGATCGGCAATATCTTTGATCAAATTAACCACGGAGTTTACCTCTTCTGTACGCTGTGAAAGTGAGGATATCGATTCAGTACTACCGGCAATCAGCTCCGCAAGATGTGAGATTCTGTTTGCTAAATCTTTTGTAATATCCAAACTCTCATTAGATTTGCTTGCCGTTGCTTCACTCATCTGCGTAATCTGCCCGATATCTTGCAACCCTTCGCTGACGGCTTCTTGAAGCTTTGTAAGGTTAGCTTGTATACCACCGGTTTTTTTAAAATCATCGGACATATTTGATTTGATACTTGCTTTTTGTCCTGCGATTACCCCGTCAACTCCCTGAGCGACATAACTAGCACTAGAATGGAACTTCCCTTTTAATCCGTTTGGATCGATGTTTCTAAAAGTGTTTCCTTTGCTTGCTTGAAAAACTGAAGTCTCCGTATCGCGGATAAATGCTTCTACCTGATCTAGAAGATCATTAATATTCCACGCAATTTCACCCAAAGGGTCATTTTTATCAATCCCGGTGACTCTTGGTTCTAATTTTCCCTGCGCAGCTTCTCCGGTAACTCTTCTTAAGTCTTCTTGCAACTTTTTACTCACCATTACCGTGTTTGCTTTTGCACCAAACATCGAACCAAACACCGCTCCAAATGCCAAAGCAGAACCGGTAAACAGGTCGCCGCTAAAAAGTACTACATAAACAAAAGCTGCGATTAACGCTGCTGCACTAAAGATCAAAGGCATCGTAATCTTATCCTTGTAACTTGACGACAAACTCATCATAACTGACTCCTTTTTGTTTGAGCACACTGTCTAAATACTCTTGTGATTGGTTGATACCGCCGCTTTTTTCCTTTTCCAACAACTCTTTATACAACTTTTGAATCTCTATTACAGCTTCATCGCGCGGCTTTCTTCGTACTGAGTAATACCCCAGTACTTTCCCGTTTTCATCAGTTGATGCCGTTACATTTGCATAGACCCAGTAGTGTCCCCCGTCTTTGCAGAGGTTGACGACAAAAGCAAAAATCTCTTTTTTTGCCTGCACACGATCCCAAAGAAGTTTA
>JBNJHJ010000190.1:0-3476 GCA_051748365.1 Campylobacterota bacterium | reverse complement strand
CCGTTTTGGAACCCACGTAAATGACGGGGTTGCCGATACCTTCTGCTTTGCCGTAAAAGATTTCATCACTTTTTGCAAGCCCCAAAGAAAAAGCGTTGACCAAGATATTGCCGTTGTACACGGATTCAAAGCTGGTCTCGCCGCCGATGGTAGGCACGCCCATACAGTTGCCGTATCCGCCGATGCCCTCGACCACGCCTCTGACTAAGTGGCGCTGGTAGCGGCCGATGCTGCCTTTATCCAGCACATCGCCAAAACGCAGGGCGTTGAGGTTGGCTACGGGTCTGGCGCCCATGGTAAAGATATCGCGCAGGATGCCGCCTACACCCGTGGCAGCGCCCTGATAGGGTTCGATATAGCTTGGGTGGTTGTGGCTTTCCATCTTAAAAACCGCGGCCATACCTTCGCCGATATCGATTACGCCCGCGTTTTCACCCGGACCCTGGATAACCCACGGTGCTTTGGTGGGAAAGCCCTTGAGGTATTTGGTGCTGGATTTATAGCTGCAGTGTTCACTCCACATCGCGCTGAAGATGCCGATTTCGACCAGGTTTGGCTCTCTGCCCAGGATCGATTTTATGTTCTCGTATTCCAGTTGTGAGAGTTTGTGTGATTTGAGTACTTCATCTAAGTTTTCCATCGCGTTATAAGCCCTTTTGCAAGTAATTGCGTAATTTTACAATATTTGTGCTTAGAGGCTATTGGGGCAGTCAAAGGCTTGTGAAATGACTTTTAGTCTCTAGAAGGTATTTTAAAGCCTTACTCTTTGATTATAAGTTTCATTTTCTCTTTCAATAACAATTCCTTTTATAGAGTTTATTTTGAACCCTGCTTGATATTTTTATACGGATATCGTATAATTATAAAAAAAGAGGAGTTTTCCATGAAAACAAAAGAGATATATGAAACTTTTGGTATAGCTCCATCTACATTATCTGACTGGAGCAAAGAAGCCGACAAAAAATATAATCTTGCTAAGCTACTTAAAAATATGAGCAGAGAAGAAGCACAAGGTATTTTACAAAAAAAACAAACGCCTAAACCAAAGCCTTTAATGCTTTTGTCGACAGTAAATTGCTCTATAGGCAACAAGAAAAAACATTTTACTCTTACAGGTTTGAAGAAGTTGTTTTATAAGGATAAAGTGACAGATATTTATGAAAAATATGCACTCAAAACTATAAAGGCAGAAGCTTTGGATTTTGAGATAAACGATTTTATACAGTACTATAAAATATCTCCTAAGCGAGTTGAAAAAGTTTTGTCATCACTATGAAAAATCTTACTTTTATTGCAGATGCTTATCAGTTTTTTCAAAAAGGATTGATGATCTCAATATCTAAGTTTTGAAAATCTTTTTCGTTTCTCGTTATCAAAATAAAATTTTTTGAAATACAGGTTGCACCAATGATTGAATCCATAATAGGCAAGGGTTTTCCTAGTTTTTTAAGAGAGTGATTGGTATTGCCCCAAGTTAGCATGGTGTTGACATCTATACTTACAATCCGATTTTCAAATTTTTTAAACAAATCTTCATGGAGCCATTCTTCTAAGGATTTTTTTCTAGTTTTACTTTGAACACTTTGAATTCCTGCTTGTATCTCCCCTATTGTTACAGCACTTAAATAGACATCATCCGGGTTGAGATTGTTGACAAAGTTTAAGACTTTTTCATTTGGTTTTTTCGAGATGAGTTCTGAGATGATATTTGTGTCAAGAAGGTATTTCAAAGTTTTACTCGTTGAGTATAAGTTTCATTTTCTCTTTCAATAACAATTCCTTTTAGGGGGCTTTTGGCAAAAAAGTCACCAAGTTTTTCATTATTTTTTTGATAAGAGCTGTCAAGTTTTTTCACTTGAATATTTTTTTTTGGAATGTTATTTAAAAAAAACATCACTTTATCTAAAACATTATCATCTATGTCAAGTTTAATTGAGTACATAAGTAGCTCCTTTTATAGTTTATATTTTATTGTACCATACTCTTTATAATCTCTCCCAAAAAGAACCAAAATTAAAATGTATCGCTTGAGAGTTTACAGGAGCAAAAAATGATAAATGACACCCAAAGAACCGAAAAAGCAATTCGGCTCTAAAGTTTAATTTTACGCTTCTTTGGCTTTGAGGATTTTGTATTCTTCTTCCATTTTTTCGACCATGTCGCGGTTTGGCACTTTCCGGCCGGCGATATAGCCTGTGAGTTTGCCGTCGTTGTCGTATTTTGGCTTAATCCAGACAATAACCCAGTAGTATTTACCGTCTTTACGCATATTTTTGACGTATCCTTCCCACATTTCACCGTCTTTGATCTCTTTCCACATCCCCTCAAACGCCGCTTTTGGCATGTCCGGATGACGGTTGATGCTGTGGGGCGCGCCGATGAGTTCTTCCTTGCTATATACCGTCATATCGCGAAATTTTCTGTTGGCGTAGGTAATGATGCCCGCCGGATCGGTTTCGGTGATCATCACGCCCCCGTCAAAATACACCTCTTGATTGACCGGATCGGGTTTGATGATCTCTTGACCCGTGATAGAATTGATGATTTTTCTTCCCATATAATGACTCCTGAAAGTTTGACTATTAAATCAAATTTTTAAATTTTATCATAAGATAACTTTGAGACTTCCTAAAAGCTGGCGAAAAAACGCAAATAAAGTTTACCTATGCTAAAGTTATGTTTATAACCTTTATCAAAGGAAAGCCAGATGCCACGCATTACCCGCAACATTTCACTGCACGGAAGCGATCCGCAAGCCAAAAGAGCGGAAATAAAAGAGTATTTTAACAAAACCTACGAAAGCTATGAAGCGCTTTTTGCGTGTCTTAAAGCCGATGAGAGCTATTTTCAAAAGGCTGATTACCTGCGCCATCCGCTTATCTTTTATTACGGCCATACGGCGGCCTTTTTTGTCAACAAACTTGTTTTGGCCAAGCAGATGGAAAGCAGGATCGACAGCCATCTGGAATCTATCTTTGCCGTGGGCGTGGATGAGATGAGCTGGGATGATCTGGATGAGAATAATTACGACTGGCCAAGCGTGAGCGCTACGCAGACATACCGCGATGAGGTCAAAAAGAGTGTCAACGAACTCATCGACACGATGCCTCTGCAGCTGCCAATTACATGGGACAGCCCCTTTTGGCCTGTCCTGATGGGGATTGAGCATGAAAGGATTCACCTTGAAACCTCTTCGGTTTTGATCCGCCAGCTGCCGATAGAGTCGGTACAAGACAGTAAAGATTTTCTGATCTGTCCCCACAGCGGGGAAGCGCCCCGTAATGAACTGCTTGGGGTCAAGGGCGGCCGCGTAGCTATCGGCAAGAATTTTGATGATGATTTTTACGGCTGGGATAACGAGTACGGGTACCATAGCGCCGACATTCCCGATTTTGAAGCGTCCAAATACTTAGTCAGCAACGGAGAGTTCTTGGAATTTGTCAACGCCGGAGGGTATGAAAAAGATGAATACTGGA
>JBNJHJ010000189.1:0-3490 GCA_051748365.1 Campylobacterota bacterium | reverse complement strand
TCCACGACAACAAGCGTATCACTATCGATTTTTTCTAAAAACGCATACAACTGCGCAGTTTTTATCGCATCGCCTGTTGGATTATTTGGGGTACAGATAAAGATAATTTCAGGGTTATGCTCCTTATACAGTGCATAGATTCCATCAAGATCGTGTGCTAAACCTTTTGAGCGGATCACATCCACACCCGTTGTTGCTGCATATATCCCATACATCGCAAAGGTTACTTCACTTGTTACTATCTTTTTTTGCGCTTTTGCATGGATCAAAAATTCAATCACTTGATCACTTCCGCTTCCGATGATAAGATTTTGCGAGGATATACTAAATCTGTTTGCTAACTTTTGCTTTAACTCCCCCATCGTATCATCAGGATATCGAAACATAAGATGCGCATTGTCTTTGACCGCTTCGATCGCTTTTGGCGAAGGGCCAAAGGGGTTTTCATTGGATGCAAGTTTGACGATATCTTTTGTATCGATTCCAAACTCTCGCACCACCTCCTCAATAGGCAATCCCGGTTCATAGTTTTTTATATTTTTTAAGTGTGCATTGAAATTCATTTTATTTTCTCCTAATTTTGTACATACGAGCCAAGCCATTTGAGGTTTTTACTCTGTAGCCCCATCACCTCTTGAACCTTTGCATCTTCAACATGCCCTTCAAACTCGATATAAAACCAGTACTGAAAGTTTTCATCGTCTTTAATAAATTCACCCTTTGTTGCAGGACGGCTCTCTATCTTGGTAAGATTGATCTTTCTTTCATAAAAATATTTCAAAAACTCATACAAACTTCCCGCTTGTGCAGGCAGTTTTGCCAAAATTGTCGTCTTATCGTTCCCGCTTGCGGCATTTTGAAAATCACTAAGAATAATAAACCGTGTGGTATTATTGTGATTATCTTCAATATTATCAAACAGTGTCGGCAGTGAATACAGATTTGCTGCTATCTTAGAACAGATCGCAGCACTTGCAGGTTCACGTGCAGCTAGTTTTGCCGCCTTTGCGGTTGATTCGACTAAAATCAGTTCTACATCTTCTAAAGAGTGTTCACTTAAAAATCCGCGACACTGTCCAAAAGCGATATCTTTTGAATAGATCTTTGTGATATCTTTGAGTGATTCACTTAACGAAGCAAAGCAGTGATGGATCCCTATCTCCACATCTGCTACGATCTTAAGTTCTGTTGTTTCTAAATTATCAAGCGTCTCTCCGACAAAGCCGTCGCTATTGTTTTCAATCGGCACTACGGCAAATTTGGCACGCTTGGCTTCTACGGCTTTAAATACGGCACTTATACTGCTCATGGGAAGATACTCGCTCACTCCACCAAATCTTCCCTCGGCAGCTTGATGGGTAAAACTCCCCTCAGGTCCTAAATACGCAACTTTTTCGGGTCGTTCAATGTTGCGAGAAGTTGCAAAAAGTTCTAAAAAGATCGCTTCAATAGCACTGTTACTGAGTCTTCCGCTATTTTCTTTTTGCAATCTCTCAATGATCGCTTTTTCACGTTCGGGTCGATAGATAGAACCGCCTGTTTTGTGCTTGAGTTCCCCTACTTGCTTGACATACTCCATACGCTTATTCAAAAGCTCTAGCAACCGACTGTCCACACTGTCTATAGATTCTCGTAATTCTTGTAGTGTCATCAACTCATCTTTCCTATATCTTGGTATACAAAATCGGGTCTATCTGCTGCATCTAAAGAAGCAATAATCTTTGAAGCGTCTTTGATCTTGCCGCTTTGTACTAATGTTGTCTTTGCCCCTAATCGTTTTATCCCGACTAGATCGCCTACTAAATCATCACTAATCATCTGCACCGATGCAAAACTATCTGCGCCCACCTTTTGCAGTGCCTTTTGGTAAAAAGTTTTACTTGGTTTGCCCACAATCTCGTACTCACAATTTGTTGCATATGCTAACATCGCCATTATAGCACCGATTCCGGGATATTTCCTACCCTCTTTGGCATAGATTGTCGTTGCGTGCATCCCTACAAGCTTTGCACCGTTTAAGATCAGCTCAATCATCTGCGCATACTCATGAGGCATAAAATCTTTTTTCATCCCTACAAGCACGGCACGGGGGGCTATATAATCAAGTTCATACCCGCTTTGTGTCAAAATCTCTAAAAATTTCGGGTCTCCGTATGCAGCCACTTTTTGCGGGGGTAGAACCTCTTGTAGCACCATCAAAGGATCGATATAATTTTGCTCATCTATATTATACCCCAACCCTTTGATATAATGAAAAAACTCTTTGCTTGGGGTTTTTGTATTGTTTGTGACAAGAATAAAGGGGCTTTGTAAAGCATTAATAAACTCTACACTGCCCCTTATAGGTTTTTTATCCACATCATCGATCAAAGTCCCCTGTATATCAATAAAGTATGCCAACATATCCCCCGTTTTGCATTATTGTAAAAACTCTATCTCGTTTGCCGTCATATCCTCAAAGCTATCACGCTTTCTTATCATTCGGATATCTTCACCCTCAAGCGCCACCTCTGCGGGTTTTGCTCTTGTGTTGTAGTTACTTGCCATTGTAAACCCATACGCTCCTGCACTGCGAACGACGATCAGATCTCCTGTTTGCAAAGGCGGTAAGGCAACATCTTTTGCTAAAAAATCTCCGCTTTCACACACAGGTCCCACGACATTTGCCAAGGTTTTTTCACCCTCTACCTCTACGGTTTCTATCTTGTGGTACGCATCATACAAACTCGGACGCAGCAGATCGTTCATCGCCCCGTCTACTATCACAAAACGCTTATCACCGTTTGTTTTTTCATACAGTACTTGCGTAATAAAATATCCCGCATTGGCTGTCAAAAACCGCCCGGGTTCACACACAATAGTCAGATCCTGCCCCTCTAGTGCTTGGAGGATCGCTTTTGCATACTCGCTTGGGTCAATTGGAGTTTCATCTTTATACACTACGCCTAATCCGCCGCCGATATCAAAAAACTTGATCTCTACGCCCACGGCTACCTTGAGGCTTCGCACCATATCCGAAACCTTTTGTGCTGCTTCTTTAATAGGTGCAAGCTGCGTTAACTGCGATCCGATATGAAAATGGATCCCCACAGGATCAAGGTTCGGGCTGTTGTGTGCATGGATATAAATCTTTTTGGCTACATCGATCTCGACGCCAAACTTATTTTCATGCAGACCTGTGGATATGTAAGGATGCGTTTGCGGATCAATATTGGGATTGACGCGAACACTGATACGCACCTTTTTATCTAACTGCTTTGCGATACTTTCAAGATGCAACATCTCCGCTTCACTTTCGATGTTGATCATCAAAATATCTTCTTCAATAGCTTGGCGCAGTTCACTATCGCTTTTGCCCACACCGCTAAAAATGATCTTATAACGCTTAACACCTGCTTTGAGTGCTCTTTTTACCTCTCCGATACTCACGCAATCCGCACCGCTTCCAAGTTTGGCAAAATGTGCGATAACGCTTAAGTTTGAATTTGCT
>JBNJHJ010000188.1:0-3500 GCA_051748365.1 Campylobacterota bacterium | reverse complement strand
CATTAAGCGCTTTGACGCTTGCATCAAAGATATCTTCAACTTCGGCTAATGCACCTTTGCCCACATCCCCACACGCTAAAGTTTTGCTTTGAGGCTCTATAATAACGCACTCATTGACCCGAAGCATCTTTACACTTGCAATGGTGTTGGCATCATCAAGCATCGCCGTATTTGCCGAAGGGGCGATGATCTTTTTAGCTTTGGATGCAAGGAAGGTTTGGGTAAGCAAGTTATCTGCGATCCCTTTTGAAAGTTTGTTGATCGTATTAGCCGTTGCGGGGGCTACGACGAGCAGATCTGCCCACTTTGCACAATCGATGTGGTTAAGAGTACTACTCCAACTTTCGCTATTTTGGGTAAGTACGGGCGCTCTTGTAAGCGCTTCAAAGGTAAGGGGAGTGATAAATTTCGTCGCTGCTTCACTCATCACAACCCGTACTTGCGCACCTGCTTTTATATAATCACGCACTAAATCACACACTTTATAGATAGCGATACTTCCCGTAACGGCAACTAAAATCTTTTTGTTTTCAATCATTTTCTACTCTTTATTACAAAATCTTTTTTATATTTTAAAATTCCTAAAATTACTAAATACCCATTTTTTTCATCGATAAAGTATGTGATAGTATATCCTTTATAGACCATGTCTCTAATGTTTTCATCATCAAAATAGAGCGATTTTTTATTTTTAAACGGCATAAATGTTAAGTCATCTATTTTTAGTTCTAAAGCATCTTTAAACTCTTGCGCTACGTTAGGATTATTTTGTGCTATGTAATCTAAAACAGCATCAAGTTCTGTCCCAAATGCATCGGTAGCTACTACTTTCATTGTCCCTACTTATGTTTATTAATAGTTTTTTGGCGCTTGTCCCAAAAATCTTTATCAATTTCATGAAAGTTTTTTAATGCATTGTCTTGATAATCTTGCAAGGCTGCATCAAGTTTTTGTGATTGTAATAGCTGCACATCTTCATCAAGAGGCTGCTCACTCATTACAACAACTTTAAGCTTTGTATCTGATGCGATACTACTATACTCTTTGGGAATAAGTATTTTACCGTCAACCACTTTTGATTCAAACTCTACAGCATACATCACTTTCTCCTTTGTACTATTATACCTTATAACTTTTTTTGCTGCGGCAAAACTGTTGCAAAAAGCATTTGCCCGTGCAATCGGGTTTTAAAGCGGTACAGATATATCTGCCAAACAGTACCATCGCTTGATGCAAACGGCTGAGGTCGGTTTCAAACTTTTTGGCTAGTTCGCTTTCAGTTTGCGTGGCAGTTTTTGCATAGCTAAGTCCCAAGCGGTGCGAAACGCGAAATACGTGGGTATCCACTGCCATTAAGTTATGTTCAAAATACTCAATCAGCACCACATTTGCCGTTTTTTGTCCCACTCCGGGCAAGCTTACAAGCTCTTTTTGCGTAGTAGGGATCGCTGAGCCAAACTCGTTTTCTATTTTTTGCGCAAAGCCAAGCAAGTTTTTGGCTTTGTTATTAAAAAACGAACAGCTTTTTATCAACGCTTTTATATCTTCTATATCAGCTTGTGCCAATGCTTTGGTATCCGGGTAGCGGGCAAATAAAGCGGGAGTGATGATATTGACTCTTTTATCGGTACACTGGGCTGAAAGCATCACTGAAACGACTAGTTCATAAAGATTATTGTAATGCAGTTCGGTGACACTATCGGGGTAGTGTTGTAAAAAAAGCTCTTTTATTTGGGCAGTTCTTTTAGTCATTGTTGTAATCCAACCTCTTTAGTGTATGGTCGTTTTTGAGCATCTTTAGCGCATCTTTTTTTACCTGTTCATCACTTTCTTTGCTTGAAGCGATCTCTAAGAGTTTATTTACTCTTTGGTGGTAAAACTCTTGCTGTTTGAGTTCATATTCGGCTTTGAGCTTATCTTCTTGCATCTTCTGTTTTGTTTCACGATTTTTTTTGTTGATGAGATAGAAAATAAAGATAATAATCACTGCTGCCACGGCCAAAACGATCAGTGCTAGCTTGTAAAATGCTAAATTTTCTTGATGGGTTTGTACTGCGATCTCATTTTCACTTTGTGCAAGCTGTTTGCGCATCTGAAGTTCTTGTTGATTAGCTTCAAGCTCTAGCTTTTGCTGCTGCAAAGCGTTTTGACTGCGAAGTTTTTCAAGTTCAAGCGCTGCTTGGTGCTGCAGTTGCAGTAACTCTTTTTGATCAACCTCTTGTGACTTTTGAGCTGCTTCATCTTTTTGCACCTCTTGCTGTGTTCTTTCTTGCACTAGTTGCGCTTTTTGCGCATCAATTTCACAACCGCTTAAAAACAGGAGTACAATTGCCGCAAAAAGCCATCTCATTTCAAATCTCCCCAACTTTGCCCGATAGCCAGTGATGTTTTGAGTGGAATTTTAAGCGCATAGATATCTTCCATGATCTTGCTAAAATGCTGTCCGTACGCCTTTGCTTTGTCACTTTTGACTTCAAAGATCAACTCATCGTGAATCTGTAGCAACATCTTTGCATCATCATCACCTTCAAGCTCTTTGGCAATAGCATTCATCGAAAGCTTGATCAAATCAGCCGCGCTTCCTTGAAATACGGTGTTGACGGCTTCTCTTAAATAGTTACTTTGCATAAACGCATTGGCGTTTTCAAAATCAAAATAGCGCCGTCTGCCAAGCAATGTTTGGGTGTAGCTATCTTTTTTTGCTTGCTGCTCAATCGATTCTAAGTAGCCTTTGACACTGCCAAAAGCATTAAAATAATCTTCTATAATCTGCTTTGCTTCTTTTGTGGTGATGCCTAACTCTTGTGAAAGCTTTCTGCTTCCCATCCCGTAAATCAACCCAAAATTGATACTTTTAGCAAAGTTTCTTTTCTCTTTTGCCGCATCGCCAAAAAGCTTTTGTGCCGTGGCTAAGTGGATATCCACATCATCGTTAAATGCCTTCACTAGCGCACTATCACCGCTAAAGTGCGCTAGCAGTCGCAGCTCAATCTGTGAATAATCGATCCCTACTAAACTATATCCCTCTTTTGCTACAAAACACTCTCTAACCTTTTTGCCCAAAGCGCTTCTTGTAGGGATGTTTTGAAGGTTTGGATTGTTTGAACTGAGTCTGCCCGTAGCCGTTCCCGTTTGCATAAAATTTGTATAGATACGGGAGTTTTTTTGATAGTTTTTCAGCGGCTTAACATAGGTAGATTCTATCTTTTGTACCTCTCGATACTCAAGCAGATGCTCTATGATAGGGTGCTTGTCTTTAAGCGATTGCAAAACCGATTCATTGGTACTGTAGCCTGTTTTTGTTTTTTTTGCTCCCTCAAGCCCTAAATGATCAAACAAAACCACGCCAAGTTGCTGTGTGGATTTAATATTAAACTCACTCCCTGCTAACTCATAGATTCTTTGGGTCAACTCTTTGAGTTTTGAGGAGGTAAAATCTTCTAAAGCATCAAGCTGTGCAAGATCGACTTTGATCCCCTCAAGCTCCATATCAAGTAGCA
>JBNJHJ010000187.1:0-3535 GCA_051748365.1 Campylobacterota bacterium | reverse complement strand
CCGATGACGGTGCTATCAAGATTGACCTTGCCACACGAACACAAACGATGACAAATAGTATCCAATCTACAAGAGAAAAAGTAGAGAAACTGCAAACAAATATCAATGATGATATAGAGGTAGCCGTCAATGAGATCAATCGACTTGCCGAGGGCATCGCAGAACTGAATGAAAAGATTAGTACCCATGAATCGGGAGGGATAAATAACGCAAACGATTTAAGAGACCAAAGAGACAAGCTTGAAAAAGCGCTCAATGAGATCGTAAATACTAGCGTTACAAAAACGAATATGTCTTCAAAATCCGAAATAGATCACAATATTCACGATTACAATGATCAGTATACGCTTAATGTCGGTGGATTCAATATCATTGACGGGGCTGATTTTCACCCTGTGAGTCTTGATAGTGATAATAACAACAGCGGCTACCACGAAATTAACTTCGTACGAAAAGATTTGAAAAAGTTTCCGATGGAAGATGCTATTCACGGCGGACGACTAGGAGCGATGTTAGATATGCGCGGTCGAGAATATGATGTGAGTAAAAAAGGCTTTATTGACGGGGAGTTGCAAGATACGCTTGATGGATTGGATCAATTAGCCAACTCCCTTATTGAAAGTACCAATAATCTCTATGCACAATCACCTTC
Organism: Campylobacterota bacterium; assembly: GCA_051748365.1. GTDB lineage: Bacteria > Campylobacterota > Campylobacteria > Campylobacterales > Sulfurovaceae > TCS-49. The sequence goes on along the minus strand of JBNJHJ010000187.1, from coordinate 2,883 downwards.
ACAAAGTATGAGTAGCACTGCAGACGTAGAGGCAGATTACTCACTGCTCAATTCCGATGTCCATATCAATGAAGGCAGCTTCATGGTTAATGTGTATAATAACAACGGGGAAGTGGTCTCTTCTAAAGAGGTGTCTATTGATAGCGGTACAATCTTTGACGGACCCGGCGCAAATACGATCGTAAACAAGATCAATAGTGATACCGACGATAACGGTGATAGCAATTCAAATAATGATATCGACGACTTTTTACAAGCAACCTTTAAAGACGGTAAATTGGTGTTTGATATGAACGATAGTGCAAAGTTTAACGGCTATACTTTTAATATCACCGAAAAAGATGCAAAAAATCCTACAAATTTTGCAGGGGCTATGGGGATGAATCAGTTTTTTGAAGGAAGCGATGCACGCGATATCGGGCTTAATATCAATTTACAAAATAGACCCAGTGATATCCAAGCAGGAACGACACCAAATAGCGGTGACAAAGCCTTAGCTAACGATATGCAGCAACTACAGTTTGAAAAAGTGAATTTCTACTCAAGAAACAGCCATGAGGTTCAAAGCCAAGAAACGCTTGAGCGGTTTTTTACTCAAGTTGCAGGAGGTGCCGCTTCACGAAGTGCGGATGTGGATGCGATGCATGATTCTAATACCGCACTCTTTAACTCTGTCAAATCAGAGTATGATTCTATTAGCAAAGTCAGTATTGACGAGGAGTTGACCAATCTCATCAAATTTCAAACAGGCTACCAAGCAGCTGCAAAGGTTATTACCACCGTTGACCAGATGATCAACAGCCTCTTGCAGATGCTTTAAAAAAAATTAAACGGATAAAAATGATAAAAAAATTAGCACTAGCAACTCTAGCAACCACGACTCTACTTACCGCACAAAGTGAGGTCAACATCAATGTAAACGATGAAGCGTTAAACTTAAGCGGTGCGCTATATCTCAATGATGTGTACAACCTTGATTATACATCAAAATACTATTTTGGTGCGGGATTTTTGCGTACTAGTCAAAGCGGTGAAGATAATCATAACCTGATGAATCTGAATCTAAAAGTGATGAATACCTTTCCAAATGCAAAAGGTTTGACTTTCGGTATGGGGTTAAAGGCGCTCTATCTTGATCACTCACATGCAGATATGAATGCACTAGCACTTGGATTGATGGCAAAATACGATATCCTGCCAAAACTCAATATCGATGCAAGCATACATTATGCGCCAAAAGTACTTACCTACCGTGACGGTGACTCACATAGAGAGTTTGATATCAACCTCAACTATGCAGTTATCAACAATGGATATGTCTATATCGGATACCGTGATTTAGAGACCAAACTTGACCATAACGGGGAGATAGAATACAATGAAAACCCCTACATCGGTTTTAAATTCCTTTTTTAATCACGAAGTGAAACCACGGTTGCAAAGTAACTAAACTACTTTGCAACTCTTACTTTATCTTAATGATATACAGATACAATATAGATAATTTCACGCCTTTAAGGAGCAAGATTGAGATATATCTGTATCTTTTTTTTACTATTTTTGCCTCTTCATGCTTCTATCATCCAAAACAACGATACCATACCGAGTGAAAATGAACGAAACATTTCACTTCAAAGCTATCAAGAAGCATATTCTCAAGCATTTACCGCCTTTGAGAAAAAGATTGCACAAAACTTCCCGACTGTAGATGTCGGAGATAAAAATCGATGGGTTTCTTATATTGATAATTTCAAAACTAAAAACGTGATCGATTATAAAAATGAAAAGATCATCATTCAAACCTATGCCAATAATCTACAAAGTGCTAGGCAAAAGATTTCTAAACGGTTTGAAGCGCTGCTGCATATGAGTATCAAAGATGCGTATAGTGAAGATTTTGTAGAACAAGAGGTGGTCAAAACGCTCAATCTACAACAAACTATTCAAGCTGAAGATAAACTCATCGGTGATATTTACAACAAAAGAGACATAAGCAAAGCAAGAGAGTACATCCTCACACACAAAATAGAAAAATCAGAATTTAAAAGCAGTAATATCTACACTCTTGAGATAAAGATGCCAAATCGTGCTCTATTGAAAAAAGCCAAAGATTACAAATCCACGATAGAAAAGTATGCCTATGAAAATAGATTGCCGATGGAGCTTATCTATGCAATTATCCATTCAGAAAGTTCTTTTAATCCTATGGCACGTTCGCGTACGCCTGCATTTGGGTTGATGCAAATTGTTCCGCAAACTGCCGGAATCGATAGTTATAAATTTTTGTATGGACAAAAGAAACTGCTTAGTGCAAACTACTTGTATGATGAAGATCAAAACATAAAAATAGGTGTGGCGTATCTGCACATTCTCTTTTATAAATATTTTAAAGATATCAAAGATCCTCTTTCAAGAATGTACGCAACAATAGCAGCATACAACGGAGGCACGGGAAATCTATGCCGAACTTTTGTCGGCTCAACCGACATCAAAAGAGCAAGTGCGCGTATCAATGAGATGCAGGCAAAAGATGTGTATCTTTTTATTCAAAACAACCATCCCTTTCAAGAGACAAAACAGTATCTCGACAGGGTCAAAGATAGACTCTTTGTCTATAGAACATGGTTACTTGAGACGTGATTTAAGTATTACTTTAGAGAGTTTGTACTACACTTTAAATAAAAAGGAAAAATATGAAAAAATATCAATCTTATAAATGCTCAAAATGCGGTAATGTGGTAGAGGTACAAGAAGTCGGCGGCGGAACGCTTGTGTGCTGTGGTGTCGATATGGAATGCACCACAAAAGATTTGACTGAAGTCAATCTTATGAAAGCGTTTGCAGGTGAATCGATGGCTAGAAATAAATATGAGTTTTTTGCAG